>JBMYPE010000006.1:0-18846 GCA_049600015.1 Kangiellaceae bacterium | reverse complement strand
GCGGACCATTGATGCATATTATCGCGGGTAAGGCGGTCGCATTTAAAGAAGCATTAGGTGATGAGTTTAAAGAAACGCAAAAACAGGTTTTAATTAACTCAAAAGCGATGGTGTCTGTTTTTAAACAGCGCGGCTATAAAATTGTATCTGACGGAACTGATAATCATTTATTTTTAATTGATTTAATTGATAAAGATATCACCGGAAAGTCGGCCGAAGCGGCTTTAGGTGAAGCCTACATCACAGTGAATAAAAATACCGTACCTAACGAACCTCGTTCACCTTTTGTGACCAGTGGCTTACGCATGGGAACTCCGGCAATCACCACTAGAGGAATGAAAGAGACTGAAGCAACTGAATTAACCGGATGGATTTGCGATATTTTAGACGACATCGACAACGCAACGGTGATTGAAGAAACTAAACAAAAAGTGCTTGAATTGACAGCTCGTTTTCCTGTTTATCAATAGAACTAGTTTTGACTAATAATGGTTAATTAGTATGTACTGTCCTTATTGCTCTCATCAAGATACTAAAGTGATAGATTCACGATTGGTTGCAGAAGGTGGTCAAGTACGTCGTCGCAGAGAATGTATTGAATGCGGCGAGCGATATACCACCTTTGAAACAGCTGAATTAATGATGCCTAAGATTATAAAAGGTGATGGTACAAGGCAGCCATTTGATGACGCAAAATTAAAATCAGGCATATTAAGAGCGGTTGAAAAAAGGCCTGTATCGGTTGAGTCGGTTGAAGAGTCAATTATTCAAATTCAGTCTAAACTCCGCGCATTAGGCGAACGTGAAATTAAAGCTTCCATCATTGGTGAGCTGGTCATGGATGCACTCAAAAAACTCGATCATGTAGCATTTGTAAGGTTCGCTTCTGTTTACCGTCGCTTCCAAGATGTCAGTGAGTTTCGCGAAGAAATTGAACGCCTAGAGTCTAAAGACTAAATGAATTGGTCCGAGCAAGATCGTTCCTATATGGCAAGAGCATTGGAGCTAGCGAAGAAAGGACAATTTACTGCACGTCCAAATCCGATGGTAGGGTGTGTATTAGTTAGGAATAATGAAATAGTTGGTGAAGGTTGGCATGAAGCATATGGTGAAAACCATGCTGAGATCAATGCGCTCTCACAAGCTGGTAATTCTGCTCAAGGTGCAGTTTGTTACGTCACTTTAGAACCTTGTTGCCATCATGGGAAGACGCCGCCTTGTGCACAAGCACTAATTGATGCAGGTGTTGTAAAGGTTATCTCGGCTATGAGAGATCCCAATCCAAAAGTTAATGGTGGTGGATTCGCCCTGTTAAATAACGCCAGCATTCAAACTGAAAGTGGATTACTTGAAAATGAAAGTAAAGAGTTAAACCGAGGTTTTATTTCTCGGTTTAAATTTAATAAACCTTGGGTTACTTTAAAGCTGGCAATGAGTTTGGATGGAAAAACGGCTTTGGCGGATGGAGCAAGCAAATGGATTACAGGAAGTTTAGCTAGAAAAGATGTGCAAGAATTAAGAGCAAAGCAAGATGCTATTTTAACGGGTATTGGAACTCTGTTAAAAGATAATCCAAGTCTCAATGTAAGACCAGAAAATGATGAATGGTGGACTCAATTAAGCAGAGCGCAAACGTATTTTATGCAACCTAGAAAAATCCTATTGGATAGAAAAGGTCTAGCCCCGCTTAATTCAAAATTCTTTAACGATATGGGAATTTGTTCGAAACCAAATGAAAAGGAAATTTGGTGGGTTAAAGAAAGGCGAATAGTTAAAGTAAAAAATGCCCAAATAAAAAGTGATCAAAACGAAGTTGAAATCAACAGCTTGTCTGCGGTAGTTGAATATGCTGCAGAAAATGAAATTAATAATTTAGTGGTTGAAGCGGGGCATCAATTAGCGGGCGCATTTATTTCAGAAAATTTAGTAGACGAATTAATCGTTTATATTGCACCCAAGTTGATGGGTAAAAACGCATTAAATTTAGTTGATTTCAATGTAAATCAAATGAATGAATGCCCGACATTCAAATTAAATAATGTTAAGCAGTTTGGAGAAGATGTTCGTTTAAGTTATTTGTTGCAAAAATAACATTGCAAAAACATCTCTCATAGAATATCAGGTACAAAAATGTTTACAGGAATCATCGAATCAACAGGTGTTATTGAAAGTATTAAAAAGACCTCTGGTGATGCAAAAATAAAGATTAATGTTGGAAAGTTAGACATGAACGATGTCGCTTTAGGCGACAGTATTTCTTGTAATGGTGTTTGTTTAACCGCAATTGAGTTTTCCAACCAATATTATATTGCGGATGTATCTGCAGAAACGCTACGGTTAACCACCTTGGGTAATTTAAATGTTGGATCTTTGGTTAATTTGGAAAAGGCTCTCACGCCAACAACTCGACTTGGCGGACATTTAGTCTCGGGTCATGTTGATGGGGTAGGGGAAGTTCTATCTATAAAAAAAGATGCTAGGAGTGTGGTGATAAAAATCAAAGCGCCCACTGATATCGCGCACTATATTGCAAAAAAAGGATCGATTTGCGTGGATGGAGTGAGTTTAACGGTGAATGAGGTTGAAAATTCTCTGTTTAGTCTCAATCTAGTGCCCCACACAATGAAAGAAACAACTGCGAATAGTTATAAGGTGGGGTGCTTGGTTAATCTAGAGGTTGATCTGTTAGCTCGATATTTGGAAAGATTGTTAACTGGGCAACAAACACAAGAATCAACGAATATTACAGAAGCTTTTCTTGCTAAGAATGGTTTTAAGAAATGAGTATAAAATGCAATTGAATAGCGCAAAAGAGCTAATAGAAGATATAGCGGCAGGTAAAATGGTTATCCTTATGGATGATGAAGATCGCGAGAATGAAGGCGATCTGATCATGGCCTCTAGCCTAGTGCGTCCTGATGATATTAACTTTATGGCAAAATTTGGTCGAGGTTTGGTATGTCTAACCTTAACTCAAGAGCGTTGTGAGCAGCTAAATTTACGTTTAATGGTTGATAATAATCAAGCTTCTTTTGAAACCAACTTCACCTTATCTATAGAGGCAGCTTCTGGCGTTACCACAGGTATTTCTGCGGCTGATCGTGCTAGAACTATTCAAGCCGCTGTAGCAGCAGATGCGAAGCCGAGTGATATTGTTCAGCCGGGACACATTTTTCCAATTATGGCAAAAAAAGGTGGAGTCTTGGTGAGAGCTGGACATACTGAAGCTGGTTGTGATTTGGCTAGGCTTGCGGGTCTTGAAGCAAGCGGAACTATTGTAGAAATTCTTAATGAAGACGGCAGCATGGCCAGACGAAGTGACTTAGAAGAATTCGCAAAAGAGCATCAATTAAAAATCGGTACGATTGCTGATTTAATTGAGCACCGCATGAACACAGAAAATTCTGTTTCAAAAAAATATGAAGTCAATTGGCAAACCGAGTTTGGCGAATTTAAGCTTCATGCCTATCAAGACGATATCGAAGGCCAAGTTCATATTGCGTTAACGAAAGGTGAAATTAACGCGGAAAATCCGACCCTCGTTCGAGTACATATAGCGGACGTTGCAACGGATCTACTTGCTCGTGAGAAAAAAGATAAAGGAAGCTGGACCATTAGACGAGCATTAGAAAAAATTACTAAAGAAGGTAATGGAGTGGTATTGTTGTTAGGGAATCAATCGTCACCGCAAGCAACTCTTGATAGAATAGCCAAGTTAAGCCGTGAACTACATAGCAATACAGAAAACCTTCAACAAGCTGAAGATGAAAACGCCACGAGACAAGATGAGAGTAGAGCGACTAGAACTGTTGGCATAGGCTCTCAAATTTTATTGGATTTGGGCGTACACAAAATGCGATTGTTAAGTCCAATTAAAAAATATCATTCACTTTCCGGATTTAATTTAGAAGCAGTTGAATATATTGAAGACAATGAATAGTTTATATTAATAACATTCAATGAAAATATAGCGGATTAAAAGTAAGAAGTTAGCAAAAATAGGAATCATTATGAAAATTATTGAAGGTCAATTAACTACTCCAAATGGAAAGTTTGCGATTTTGGTTGCTAGATTCAACTCCTACATAGTAGAGAGTTTATTGGAAGGTGCGATAGACACCTTAAAGCGTCATGGCGTATCAAGTGATGACATAGAAGTTATACGAGTCCCCGGTGCTTTTGAAATGCCAATAGCGGCTCAAAGAATCGCCAAACCAGGTCAATATACGGCAATTATCGCACTGGGAGCGGTCATTCGAGGTGGGACACCACACTTTGATTATGTTGCTGGCGAATGTGTGAAAGGCTTGTCGCAGGTCAGTCTAAATGCTGATATTCCAGTTTCATTCGGTGTGCTCACGGTCGATTCGATTGAACAAGCCATTGAAAGAGCTGGAACTAAAGCCGGAAATAAAGGTGCGGAAGCCGCAATAACCGCATTAGAAATGGTTAATCTGTTTGATGAGCTAGCAAAATAACTCATAGCATAAGATAGGGTTATTTAATCCAGTCGGAAAAGACTAAAAGCATCATTGCTCAACCAAAATTAGAGTTATCATGGAAAACCAAACGAACAGTATTAAAAAGCCATCAATGCGCAAAAAAGCGCGTAAATATGCGGTGCAAGGAATTTATCAATGGCATTTGAGCGGTAACGCGATCAGAGACATTGAATTTCAGTTTTTAGAAACCATTAATTCAAAAAAAGTTGATGTGGCCTATTTTCAGGAAATTTTGGTGAATTGTTTAACCAGCATAACTGAAATAGATGAACTATTGACACCCAATATTACTCGTGATTTTTCTGAAGTTAATCCGGTTGAGTTAGCAATCTTGCGATTGGCATGTTACGAGCTAAAAAATAGAATTGATGTACCTTATAAAGTCGTCATTAATGAAGCGTTAGAATTAACTAAAACTTTTGGCGCTGAAGAGGGTCATAAGTTTGTTAATGGTGTTTTAGATAAAATGGCGACCGAGCTGCGATCAATCGAAATCTCAAAATAATTAACTTCTACTATCTCGCAACAACTTGAACAAAGGTTGTAATTTGAGCTGTTTTAGTCGCTCGATACATAGTAAAAAAAAGAATCCCGATTTAGAAAATGAATGAATTTGAAATAATTGATGAGTTTTTGGCGTTAAAAGTCAAAAATAGAAAAGATGTAATTCAAGGTGTTGGTGATGATTGTGCACTTTTAAAAGTGCCAAGAGGTCAACGCTTAGCTGTTTCCATGGATACCTTGGTATCAGGCGTGCATTTTTTAGAAAATTGCAAACCATCACATATTGCACATAAAGCGATAGCCGTTAATCTTAGTGATCTAGCTGCTGCTGGTGCAGAACCTGCTTGGATTACAGTATCTTTAACTCTGCCTAAATTTGATAAAGAGTGGCTTGAATCTTTTCATTCCGGCTTAAAAAAAATGGCCGAGTATTTTGGTATTCAAATTATTGGTGGTGATACTTGCAAAGGACCTTTGTCGATCACCATTCAAGCGCATGGATTTGTTCCCCAGCAAGTGTTCTGTAGGCGAGATACTGCAAAGGCCGGAGAATTAATTTGTGTGACTGGTACGCTCGGAGATGCGGCTCTCGGATTGCTCGTTGCTCAAGGAAAACTCAAAATTAACAACGAAGAAGACAAAGCATTTTTAATAAAAAAATATGAAACTCCTTTTCCGCGTATGGCGTCGGGTATCTCGTTAAGAAATCGAGCGACGGCAGGAATTGATATTTCTGACGGGTTGCTAGCGGATGTGAATCATCTGAGTCAAGCCAGCAATGTTGGAATTTTATTGAGATGGGAAAGAATACCTCTATCAAATGCAGCAAAAAATATCTCTGACAAAACGTTAGTAATGAAATCTGCATTAACTGGCGGCGATGACTATGAGCTCTGCTTTACCGTTAAAGAAGACGAACTTGAGGCTACTCAGCAGGCACTAGAAATGGTTGGAGCTGAATGTACGGCAATTGGAAGGTTAAGTGGTAAACCAGGAGTGAGAGTGTTAAATGGTAAAAAAGAAATTGAACTTGATAGTTTAGGATTCCAGCATTTTGACTGAAAATCTAACAAAAATTGTATTTACTAATCCTATTCACTTATTGGCCTTTGGGTTTGGAAGTGGTTTATCTCCAAAAGCGCCAGGAACCTTTGGTACATTGGCGGCGATCCCTCTATTTCTTCTTGTGTCGGATATCGCATTAGAGTTTTATTTGCTTTTTTGTTTAGTTGTTTCATTGGTGGGTATTTATATTTGTGGTAAAAGTGCGCAGCTGCTAAAAACTCATGATCACCCAGGAATTGTTTGGGATGAATTTGCGGGTTTTTTTATCACAATGATCGCTGTTCCTTTCAGCTGGCAAAACGTTATTTTAGGATTTGTATTTTTTAGGTTATTCGATATATTAAAACCTTGGCCAATCCGCTGGCTCGATAAAAATGTGGATGGTGGGTTAGGAATAATGCTTGATGATATTGTGGCTGGGATATTCTCGCTAGCATGTATGCATATCGTGCTAAACTATATTTTATGAAGATAATCAACAAGTCATTTCTATTCTCTTTCACGCTATTATTTTTAACAAATATTATATTTGTTAAAAATCTAAAAGCAGATGAAATTCAATTGAAGGTAATCGCTCTTTTTAAAAATGCTGTGATGATTAATTACAACGGCAAGCAAAAAATGCTCCGAAAGGGACAGTCTCTTAATAAAAATATCAAATTGCTTTCTGCTGATAGTCACGGCGCAGTTTTCATCATTGATGGCAAAAAAACTGAGATGGGATTGCATGACTCTCGAGTTAGTGAAGTGCCAACAAATGTGAATGGGGTGAAGGACAAATTTTCTATCAGTATTCCTATGAACCATATGGGCATGTTTCAAACCAGCGGTTCAATTAATGGAGTTCCTATTAGTTTCTTGGTAGATACTGGTGCGACATTGGTCGCTATGAGTGAACAAAACGCTAAAAAGATAGGACTACAATATAAATTGTATGGGAAAAAATCGATTACTAGTACAGCCGCTGGCAATACACGCACTTGGATAATCCCGCTTAAGAAAGTCAGTGTTGCTGGGCTCGAATTAACGAATGTCTATGGAGCCGTTGTTGAAAAAATGGATATTGATCAGGTGTTATTAGGGATGTCATTTCTTAGACAATTAAAAATGAATAATGATGGTCAGATATTAAAGTTGACTAAAAAGTATTAATTATCGTTACTTTTGAAAAAACAAAGTTTTCCGTTGAGTATAGCTTGTTTATATTATAGCTTTGGTGCAAACAAGCCTTTCCATTTCTAACTTGCTGTTCGCTATTTTCCCAATTGCTGAAATGCTTTATTTGCAGCTTCCAGTGTTTTTTCAAGCGTCGCATCATCATGCGCAGCACAAGTAAATCCTGTCTCAAATGCAGAAGGTGCTAGGTAAACCCCTTCATCTAACATGGCATGAAAGAATTTCTTGAAAGCCTCTTGATCAGAATTAACCACTTGCTGAAAGCTGGTTATATTTTTTTCTTTTGTGAAAAATAATCCGAACATACTACCTACATGGTTCGTGGTAAAAGGAATGGAATGTTTGTCTGCAAGTTCTTGCAGTCCAACAACTAATTTTTCACAATAAGTGTAAAGCGGATCTAAATAATTTTCTTGGGTTAATAATTCTAACGACGCTAATCCAGCGGACATTGCTATTGGATTACCTGAAAGCGTTCCTGCTTGATAAACTGGTCCCGCTGGCGCTAAAAATTGCATGATTTCTTTTTTGCCGCCGAATGCGCCAACGGGCATTCCGCCACCAATTATTTTTCCTAAAGTGGTTAAGTCTGGAGTGATGTCATAGAGCTGTTGTGCTGTTCCGGCGCCTACTCTCAGTCCACACATGACTTCATCAAAAATTAATACGGCATTAAACTCATCACATAAATCTCTTAATCCTTGTAAAAAGCCGTCAACCGGAGGAATGCAATTCATATTGCCAGCAATGGGTTCAACTATGATTAAAGCAACATCATCTCTGTTGGCTTCAAATAATTCTCGAACACTTACCAAATTATTAAATTCTGCTGTTAAGGTGTGTTTTGCAAAGTCGGCAGGTACGCCAGGAGAAGTTGGCTCGCCTAAGGTTAATGCTCCAGAACCTGCTTTAACTAGCAAACAGTCAGCATGACCGTGATAACAACCTTCAAATTTAATTATTTTATTTTTACCAGTGTAACCTCTCGCCAAACGAATGGCTGACATGGTTGCTTCTGTTCCAGAACTGACCATGCGCACTTGATCGAGTGAGGGGATCATAGAGCATACTTTCTTTGCCATCTCTAATTCAATTTCAGTCGGCGCGCCAAAGCTAAGGCCACTTTCTGCTGCTTTTACTACGGCGCTTTTTATTTGTGGATGATTATGACCGTGAACCATTGGCCCCCAAGAGCCTACGTAATCAATGTAATTTTTTCCATCAACATCGGTGAAATACGCTCCATTCGCCTTTTCTACAAATACAGGTGTACCTCCTACCCCGTTAAACGCACGAACGGGCGAATTAACGGCTCCGGGAATAAACTCTTTAGATTGGTTATATAAGTCGGCTGATTTGTTCATTGTTTTCTCTTAAATTACTGAATAATAATATAGGTTAACTGATTAAGGCAGGTTGAGTGCAGAGCTGTTAGTTTAGCTATAATCCAATATGCCAATTGATAGGTTGTTCATATTTAGATAATTGATCTTCTACACCTAATATACATGCAAATAAAGCCATTCTTACTAATACACCATTGTCGGTCTGTCTAAATATAGCCAATCCAGGCTCTTTGTTAAGATCGTTATCAAGTTCATTGGCATCGACTCTGGAATCTCGTGGTAAGGGATGCATGATGACTGCATCGGGCAAACAATGGTTAGCATAAATTTGTTTGTTTAATCGAAAGTATCCACGGTATAAATTTGCTTCCTCTTGATTGCTAAATCGTTCTTCTTGAATCCGAGTTTGGTAAATAACGTTAGCTTGAGATAGCCCTTTTTCTAGATTATTTCCTATTTCTATTTGATGACCAGACTGAGTTAATAAATCAATATATTGGTTTGGCAAGCTAAGTTCGTCAGGAGAAACCAGCTGAATTTTTAAATTTTTATAAAGTGCAAGTAAGTGACAAAGTGAGTGAACCGTTCTACCGTGTTTTAAATCGCCTAGTAAGGTGAGGCTTAGCTCTTGCATGGATAAACTAAGTCTTTCTAATTCGCTTTTAATGGTAAACAAATCAAGTAAGGCTTGGGTAGGGTGTTCGTTGGGACCATCTCCACCATTAATAACGGGAACCCTACTGCCTTCAGAAAATTCTTTTACGGAATAAGCATTCGGGTGACGCATGGCAATAATATCACTATAACCCGACAGCACTTGTGCGGTGTCGTAAAGCGATTCACCTTTTGCGAGTGCCGAAGTGGAAAGCCCAGTGGTTTCTCTCACTTCACCGCCTAAAAGGTTAAACGCCGTGCCAAAGCTCACTCGTGTTCGAGTGCTAGGCTCAAAAAACAAATTACCCAAAATTGCGCCTTCTAGGACGCGAGTCTTTTTCTCTCGTTTAGCATAGGGTCTCATCTTTTCAGCTATATTAAAAAGATCATCAATCGCATCAAGATTGATGTTTTTGACAGATAACAAGTGGTGACCTTTAAAATTCATAGCCGATTCTAATGCTCATTTGAGGTTAATCAAATTGGAAAGTTTAACAAAGATTATATCAATTAATGAAACGAGTGTTTTAACTCTTTTGCGTTAACCGCATAATTTTAGGATAATAGTTATTAACCAATACGACTAGACTATTTTTATATGCTAAAAATACTTGTCCGATTTGTCATCTTTGTCTTTGTTATAGGGCTTAGTTTATACATCGGTGTACAATGGAAGTTAACACAAGATCTAGATTATCTTGTGGCTAAATCAGGTTATGGTGCTAGGTTTTCGTACGGTAATTCCTCTATCAGTCCAACGGGTGAAATTTCTATTAACGATATTCAAATTTCGATCCCTTCAGAAGAAATTAAAATAACAGTTAATCAAGTGAAGTATGCTGCTGGCTCAATACTCGATATGGCATTCATCCGTTCTCAATTAAAGAAAAACGAATTTCCTAAAGCTTTATCGTTAAAAGTCAAAGAAGCAATCATTCCTCTAACCCCTAGGTTGATTGAGCTATTAACAGAAGGTGAAGTTCGCACTACTTGGGATGCAGTTAATGCGTCTGCATGTGGAAAGGTAAAAAAAATAGGGCTGCAAGAATATGTCGAAATGGGGTACGACTATTTCGTATTTTCAACGGACATGAAGTTTAAACAAGATTATTACAGTGGAAATTTAAAAGGCTATGGTTGGATAGACGTAGAAGAAACTAGTCATACTGAGTTTCAACTTAATTTAGCCGGTTTTTATGAATACCTGATTAACGCTGACAATAAATCACCCTCACCTCATTTAGAGTTCTTAGATCTTAAAATCCGAGATCAAGGTTATAACCGACACCGCAACGAGTTTTGTGGCTTAAAAGCAGAGAGCAGTAGTGAGGACTATATTGACGAGCATATTAAAACGGTCGCTCAAAAATTGAATTCCGTGGATATAAAAATGACACTCTCGGGCGAAAATGCTTATCGACAGTTATTGCAACCAAATAGTCAAATACATATTCAAATGAAACCACAAGTGAGCTTTACATTTGCCGACTTTGGTTATTATGATGAGGCAGAAATAAGAGAACTTCTGGGTTTAACGCTAGAGGTAGACCAGCAATTATATACCAATATTTTTAATAATTGGGGGCTTGATCGCTTTAATAATATTGAAATAAGGGAAGTGACAACTAAGAGCGAACAAGTTAAAAATCGCTACTTTGAGAATGTGATTGTTCGCAGAAATTACTACGAGGAAGATAAAAAAGACATTGAAAAATTCATCAATGCAGAAATAAAAATAGTGAAGTTAGATGGAAAGAGTCTGAAAGGTGTGTTGCAACGTAACGAGAAAAACCAGCTGATCATCATCAGAAGCACTCAAGGCGGAAGTGTGGCAACAGTCATTAAATCTGAGGATTTAAAAGAGTTTTATGTTTATCGATAAACCGCCAATTGCTTAGGGTTTTATCACGGCTAATAGTACAACCGAAAATAAAACTAAAACAGGAAACTCATTGAACCAACGATAGTAAATATGGCTTTTTAAAGCTCGCTTTTGAACAAAACGTTTTAAGTATGATCCACAAACAAAGTGGTAGGCAACTAAAGTTAAAACTAACACTAATTTTATTTGCATCCATAATAAATCTAGCAATGCAAAATTTAAATAAAGCATCCAGCCACCACACAATAACGTAAGTAGCATAAAAGGTGTTACAAACCGATATAGTTTTTGTGCCATAATTAATAAACGTTCATATGTTTCTTCTTTTTTATCTGAGCTCGCCATTGCTAAGTTTACAAAAATTCTTGGCAAATAGAATATGCCAGCAAACCAACTCACCATAAAAATTAGATGAAACGCTTTTAGCCACAAATATGTCATTGTTTTTTCTTAAGCCAATATATATTTTGTAATAATAACCTAATTTATTGCGTTATGAATCGAATTTCGTGCTTATTAAACTAATTTCGAGCTCTCCGTTAGTGACAGGGCTTTGGGAAACAATTTTTTAAACACTAGTATGCTATAAAGTTTTTACATTCGTTAGATAAAACTCTTAGTCGCAATTTTGACATAAATATTATATAGTTCTCGGCTGAAGACCGCTTATCACAAGCAATTAACCCTAATATATTTAAGGGTATAGGTTTTCGATTATAAGCGATCAATTAAATAACAGTTCGCAATAAAATTAATTATTTTGAGGGTTTTGGGATGGATATAGATATTTTGATTAATATGCTCGCTCGATGGGGGCATTTATTGTTTGGTATGACTTGGATAGGTCTTCTTTATTACTTTAACTTTATACAAGGTGGATATTTTAAATCCGCTTCGCCTGAAGGGTTAAAAGATGCTAAAGCTAAATTGGCACCAGAAGCGCTTTGGTGGTTCCGTTGGGGGGCAATGTTTACTTTCTTGACTGGTGTGATTCTTTTAGAAAAAGTTTATCGTTCTGGCATTTTAAATAGCTACATCGTGGTAGGTGCTACTTTAGGTACTTTTATGTTTTTAAATGTTTGGTTAATTATATGGCCAAATCAAAAAATCGCATTGGGTATGGTTGAAGGTGATGCGGCGGCGGCAGGCGGTAAAGCTTTATTAGCGTCTCGCACTAATACTTTATTCTCAGGCCCGATGGCTTTTTGTATGTTAGCTGGTGCCCACTTTGGTGGTTATTCTATGCTGACTTCTCTTGGATCTACGGCGACAGCCATGTATGCGGCTTTAGGAATAGTTATTCTGCTTGAAGTGAATGCCATTATGGGTAAGCAAGGACCTATGACCACCGTAAAAGGCGTGATCGTGAGTAGTCTGGTGTTAACTGGAGTTTTAGTCGGAACGTTACACTTTTTATAATATCTGATTATTAATCACCATATAAAAAAACCGACTTTAAGTCGGTTTTTTTATGATTTTTTAGTACTGAATTAGCGTAAGAAATTACTCATCTAAAAAGCTTCTTAATTGATCAGAACGAGTAGGATGGCGTAATTTACGTAGTGCTTTCGCTTCAATCTGACGAATTCTTTCACGAGTTACGTCAAACTGTTTTCCTACTTCCTCTAAGGTATGGTCAGTGTTCATGCCAATACCAAAACGCATTCTTAGTACTTTTGCTTCTCTAGCGGTTAGCCCAGACAATACGCCTTTAGTCGCATCTCCAAGGCTTTGAGAGGTTGCCGTATCTATGGGAGAGTCCTGGTTTGCATCTTCTATAAAATCGCCTAAGTGCGAATCTTCATCATCACCTATTGGTGTTTCCATGGAGATAGGTTCTTTGGCTATCTTTAATACTTTACGAATTTTATCTTCTGGTAATTCCATTCGAATGGCGAGTTCATCCGGCTGTGGTTCTCTTCCCATTTCTTGAAGCATTTGCCTAGAAATACGATTTAATTTATTAATCGTTTCTATCATATGAACTGGAATTCGAATCGTTCGGGCTTGATCTGCAATTGAGCGAGTAATTGCCTGTCTTATCCACCAAGTTGCATAGGTTGAAAACTTATAACCTCTACGATATTCAAATTTATCAACTGCTTTCATAAGACCAATATTACCTTCTTGAATTAGATCAAGAAATTGCAGTCCACGGTTAGTATATTTTTTAGCAATGGAAATAACTAATCGCAAATTGGCTTCTACCATTTCCTTTTTTGCACGACGAGCTTTTGCTTCACCAATGGACATTCGTCGGTTGGTCTCTTTGACCTCAGCAATGGTTAATTGACTTTCTTCTTCAATACGATTGATTTTGTTTTGAGCACGAATGATATCTTCTGCGTATTCTTCTAAGGTCGTGTGATAATCTGTCTCTTTTGCAAAAATTGAGTCCAACCAGTTTGTGTTGGTTTCATTTCCAGGAAAAGTACGGATGAAGTCTTTTCTTGGCATTTTGCCTTTCTCTGTCGCTAATCTCATGATTAATCTTTCTTGAGTTCTGAGGTTGCTCATTCTTTTACGCATTCGTCCAGACAGCTTGTCGAACATTTTGGGTAAAAGTCTGAACTTTAAAAACTCTTCTTTCATGGCGTCAATATGTTTTATCGCATTTTTATGCTTTCTTCCATATTTATTAATGGCTGTTAACGACTTTTCATAATTTTTTCTTAAGGCCGTAAATATTTCTTTTGCCAGCTCCGGATCAGGTCCTAAATTTTCTTCTTCCTCATCTTCGCTTTCAACATCATCAGTTTCGCCGTCTTCATCTGCTAATTCTTCTTCTGGTACTTCAGAGCCAACATGTGCTGCACCAACCATGGCATCCGCTTCATTGTCAGCATAACCAGTAATGATATCAGTTAATTTAATTTCTTCTGCAACCCAGCGATCATATTCATCCAGCAGGGAACTAACGGTTTCTGGATATTCAGCGATAGAAGCCAATACTTGCTTAATACCTTCTTCAATTCTTTTAGCAATGACTATTTCGCCTTCACGAGTCAATAACTCAACAGTTCCCATTTCACGCATATACATACGGACTGGATCGGTTGTTCGGCCCAATTCGCTTTCAACGCTAGCTAGCGCAGCTGCTGCTTCATCTGCTGCATCTTCGTCTGTGGCAGCATTCTCATTCATCAACAAAGCATCGGCTTCGGGCGCTACTTCAAAGACTTGAATGCCCATGTCATTGATCATGCTGATAATATCTTCAACAGCATCCGGATCAACTATATCAGGCGGTAAATGATCATTCACTTCGGCATAGGTAAGATAGCCTTGCTCTTTACCCCGTGCAATTAGTAATTTTAGTTGCGATTGTTGTGATGGTGCTTCTTTTGGTGTTTCTTCTGACATTTATCTTTGACCTTCGGGTGCTGGGTTTGACTCTAAATAGTGAACCTAAATAACCATCTAATATATGTGTGCGAACTTCGTAATTTCAACACTAATTTGAATCAAGACTATCAATAGTGACTGGCAAAAACGTAACGCGCAATTATACACGGTGATTTAGTTTAACAGCAAGATTTAGAGGGATATATGCGATAATATTAGAGCAATTTTTAGAAAAAAACCGATTGATTGTTGGCATTTGGTAAAAGAATTAAGCGAGTGTCTAATTCGTCTCAAATTAACCTCTATTTAACATCTCTTTTTGTAAGCTTTTTAAGCTCGCTTTCTCGTCCGGTGAAAGAGGCTGCAGGCGGGATTTTTCCATTAGTCGATCCCATTCGTCAATAATATTCTCCTTTTCTAATCGGGAAAGAATATCAGCTAATTCGTTTGGAATTTGTTCCGAAGAAATAAGTAAATCTTGATGTGCCAGTGAAATAAGGTGTTTCTCTTCCGGTTGGCCTCGCCAATTTTCGATTAAGCCTCCCATAGATATTGCATCGTTTTGTGTGATTAACTCACACAATTTTGAAAATATCATTGCACCTGCTTCGTCAATCTTTGTTATCCAATCAAGATTAGCGGCAGGTAGCGCATCAGGGTTTTGTAATAATAAAGCTATCGCTCTTCTAAAAGGGGCTTTTCCTTGAATTTTTATCGGTTTGTTATTGTTAACTTCAGATTGTTGAGAGTGACTTCCAGACGGCCTTGATGAGTCGTAATTGCTGTGGGTTGACCCCAAAGAGTGATTAATTGGTCGATTTTGATACTCCTCAGGGTTGGCAGATTGAGTCTTAGTAGATGTGCTAAATCGGTTTTTGTGTGGTTCAATTGGTGCAACTAAGTTGACTTCTTCAATCTGCTTTTCGTTCAAGCCGGACAAACGCGCTAATTTTTGGTTGAAGCGGCTGAGTAAAATTGGTTCGTTTATTTTGTGTGCGAAAGGTTTAGCAATATGAATTAACTGAGCTGGTCCTTCAAAAGTATTCATGTCTACTTGAGAAGTTAAATGGCTGATTAAAAAATCAAACAAGGTGATGGATGAGTCGACTTTTTTATTAAATTCTTCGGCGCCGACTTTTCTCACCATGGTATCGGGATCTTCTCCATCGGGTAAAAACATTAATCTCACTTCACGAGTATCTTTTAAAAGTGGTAAAACATTTTCTAACGCCCTCAATGCAGCAGCTTTGCCAGCTTTATCGCCGTCAAAACAAAACACAATTTTTGAACAGATGCGAAATAACGTATTCAAATGATCGGTAGAAGTTGCCGTTCCAAGAGTCGCGGTAGCATTAAAAATACCAAATTGCGCGAGTGCGACAACGTCCATATATCCTTCAACTATGAGGATTTGCTTAATGCTACGAAGCTCTTTTCGCATTTCATATAGACCGTATAGCTCTCTACCTTTATGAAACAGTTTAGTTTCTGGTGAATTCAAATATTTAGGCTCGCCATTGTTGATAATTCGACCACCAAACCCTATGACTTGCCCACGTCTATTTCGAATAGGAAACATGATGCGATCACGAAATCGATCATAAGTGTGTCCCTTATCATTTTTGATCATCATGCCGGTATCAACCAAATCTTGATTCAAGTCTTTAGATTCAGTTGTTAACACGCTCAGATTTTGCCAGCCCTCTGGGGCGTAGCCTATCGCATATTTTTTAGCGATTTCTCCACTTAACCCTCGCTTTTTTAGGTACTCTATCGCTGGTTTTGCAAGTGGATTATTTTTGAGTTGAGATTGATAGTACTGCGCCGCTTCCGCCATTAGAGGGAATAAATTGTCTTGAATTTTAAACTGTTCTTTGTTGTTTCCTGAATATTCTTCATATTGAACTTCCATCCCTGCCGATTGCGCTAAGTCTTCTATTGAAGCAACAAATTCCTGACCTTCATACTCCATAATAAAAGTGAGTGCGTTGCCACTTACACCGCAACCAAAGCAATAAAAAAACTGTTTATCAGGACTGACTGAAAAAGAAGGGGTTTTTTCGTTATGAAAAGGGCAACAAGCGGAGTAATTTTTACCGGTCTTTTTTAAATTAATTCGACGCTCAATCACATCAACAATATCAACACGCGCCAAAAGCTCATTGATAAAAGATTGAGGGATACGACCGGCCATAAAAATTATGCTTAACTAAAAAAAGAGGGGAATGGATTTTAGCATTGATATCGCAATTGATTCCACAGCTGAAATCTATATTTGAATTTTAATATGAATAAATGAACAGAAGTTAAAAAATGTTCTAAAGGCGAAAATCAAAGAAAAGTTAGTCATCAAACAATGACTGAGATAGGTGTTATCCCAATTTAGACTTAATAATGCCGCTGACGGCACCCATATCTGCTCGGCCCTGCAGTTGAGGCTTTAAAATGGCCATTACTTTACCCATGTCTCGCATGGTTTCGGCACCAGTTTCTTTAAGAGCAGAGTCTACTAATGAGGCTATTTCATCTTGGCTTAAAGCTTGTGGCATATAGCCTTGAAGCGCTTCAATTTCTTCTTTTTCGTTATCTGCTAACTCTTGACGACCGGCTGCTTCAAACTGAGAAATTGAGTCTTTTCTTTGTTTAATCATTTTATCGAGGATAGCCAAAACCCCCGTATCATCGACTTCAATTCTTTGATCCACTTCTATTTGTTTTACCGCAGCAAGCAACATACGAATAGCCGTTAAGCGCACTTTTTCTTTATTGCGCATCGCTTCTTTCATATCAGCTTTTATTTGTAAAAGTAAATCAGACATTTTGCTTTACGAAACTTGATTAAAAACTAGAATTGAAGATCTAGAAGTAGATAAATAATCAGAGAAAGGTCTTTGCTAGTAGTAACTAGTAAAGACGCTTACGCTTGATAGAGTCGCGAGAAACTTGCTTTAAATGACGCTTAACTGCTGCTGCTTTTTTACGCTTGCGAACAGAAGTTGGCTTTTCATAGTGCTCACGTTGACGAACTTCAGCAAGAATTCCTGCTTTTTCACAAGAACGCTTAAAACGGCGTAATGCGATATCAAATGGTTCGTTATCTTTTAATTTCACTGCTGGCATTGAATTTATCCTAGCTTTGTTGATATATAAATCTTGTTTTAGAAAGGTTTCGTTATTGAAGCTTTCTCAAAATTTGGTTAAAAATTCGTCACATTCGACGAGGGCGCAGATTCTACAGCTTTTTAAAAGAGGATGCAAAGAAAAATAGGCTAGAAATCGCAAGTAATTGTGATAGGTTTTGATGCTAGATTAAATGCAATGTATGATCTTTAGATTACAACTTCCACAATGTGTTTAAGAAAACCCAATAATGACCAAAATACTAGGAATAGAGACTTCTTGTGACGAGACTGGAATTGCAATTTATGACCAAGAGAAGGGAATTATTGCGCACCAGCTATATTCGCAAGTGGTTATGCATGGCGAGTATGGCGGTGTTGTTCCAGAGTTAGCATCTCGAGATCACGTTCGTAAAATCATCCCGCTGATTAGTGCTAGCTTAAAAGAAGCAAATTGCACATCAAAGGAGCTTTCGGCTATTGCCTATACGCAAGGGCCGGGCCTTATAGGCGCTTTGCTAGTGGGTGCGACTGTAGGTCAATCATTAGCATACGCTTGGCAACTACCTTCCATTGGAGTTCATCATTTAGAAGGCCATTTATTAGCGCCTATGCTAGAAGATGAAAAACCAGAATACCCTTTTTTAGCATTACTTGTTTCCGGAGGTCATACGATGATTGTCGATGTGAAATCTCTTGGTGATTACGAAATTATTGGAGAATCGATTGATGATGCCGCAGGTGAAGCTTTTGACAAGACAGCGAAAATTATGGGGTTAGATTATCCCGGCGGTCCATTATTGGCAAAGCTAGCCGAAAGAGGAACGGATGAAACTCTCAGATTTCCTCGACCCATGACGGATAGGCCTGGTTTAGATTTTAGCTTTAGCGGTTTAAAAACATTTGCGGCAAATAAAATAGCCGCGTCTGATGGTTCAGAGCAGAGCAAAGCCGATATCGCTAGAGCGTTTCAAGATGCCGTTGTTGATACTTTAGCGATAAAATGTAAACGAGCGATTAAGCAAACAGGAAGAAAATCTTTAGTCGTCGCAGGCGGCGTAAGCGCTAATTTAGCCTTACGCGAAAAATTGGCAGAGCTAATGAGTCAATTCAATGGAAAAGTGTATTACCCAAGGCATGAATATTGTACAGATAACGGCGCCATGATTGCTTACGCCGGTTATTGCCATTTTGTAAAAGAAAACCCAGTTGTACCTGCAAGCTACCCGATTAAAGTTCATCCTAGGTGGCCA
>JBMYPE010000005.1:0-21069 GCA_049600015.1 Kangiellaceae bacterium | reverse complement strand
AAAAAAGTTACTTTTTCGACAAGCTCATAAACTAGATTGGAAAACTCTCCATTTAGCGATCTGACTGCACTTAATACAGCTTCTTTTGTGCCACTTTCAATCAGGTCGGAAATAGCTTCTGCTTGAGCTAAATCAAGCTTATTGTTGTGGAAAGCTCTTTCAGAAAACTCTCCTGGTTTAGCAAGTTCTACGCCGGATTTTAAAACAGTTTCTAAAAGTAGATCCATAATGATAGAGCCACCATGACCTTGCAACTCTAAGACATCTTCTCCAGTAAAAGAGTTTGGTGCTTTAAATAAGATCGCTATGCCATTATCAATAACTTGATTATCAGAGTCATAAAAGGGGAGATACGTTGCGGTACGCGGTACTAATTTACATTTTAGGATGTCAGAAGCTACTTTTTCACTAAGGTCACCAGATACTCTGACAATCGAAACCCCCCCTTTTCCTGGAGGTGTCGCGATCGCCGCTATGGTTGTATTACTTAGATCTGACACTTATCATTATCAACTTTTTATAGAGCTATTTCTTTTTTGCTTCCTGTTCTTTATTAAACTGATTAGTAATATAAAGCTGCTGAGCAATTGAAATTAAGTTGTTCATTAACCAGTATAAAACAAGACCAGCAGGGAAAAAGACAAAGAAGATGGTCATGAAAACAGGCATAAGCTGCATCATCTTTTGTTGCATTGGATCCATAGTAGGAGACATAGGTTGCATTTTTTGCATTAAATACATACTCGCGCCCATTAATAAAGGAAGCACGTAAAATTCATCTTTTACCGATAAATCGGTGATCCATAACATAAATGGTGCATGACGCAATTCTACACTTTCCATTAAGACCCAATATAATGCGATAAAAACAGGCATTTGTATGAGTAAAGGGAAACAACCACCTAAAGGGTTAACTTTTTCTTTCTTGTAAAGCTCCATCATCTTCATTGACATTTGTTGTTTGTCATCGCCATATTTTTCTTTCATGGCTGTCATTTTTGGTTGCAACAGTCTCATTTTTGCAAAAGATCGATATTGCGCTCTCGCTAAAGGGTAGAGAAGGGTTTTGATTGCGATTGTAACCAGTATTATGGCAGCACCCCAATTGACAACAAATGACTGGAAAAAGATCAGTAAAAAGAATATTGGCTGCCCGATCCACCAAAGGAAACCATAATCAACTGTTAGCTCTAATCCGTTTGCCACCGCTTCTAATTCTGATTGAATTTTAGGGCCAACATATAAAACCGCAGTAAAAGTGTCGCTTTCTCCCGGCTCTATCCACTTCCAATCTTGAGTAATTCTAACTTGAGCCAAACCGGCTTTGCCCAAATTTTTAACACTTGAATCAATAATATTTATATCATCAGATTGAGGAATCCAGGCAGTCACAAAATAGTGTT
Organism: Kangiellaceae bacterium; assembly: GCA_049600015.1. Lineage (GTDB taxonomy): Bacteria > Pseudomonadota > Gammaproteobacteria > Enterobacterales > Kangiellaceae. Next base: position 19,666 of record JBMYPE010000005.1, on the reverse strand, counting down.
GTAATATAGCTATCCAACCCGCTTTAGTTTTTACATTAAGCGCTTCTTCTTCAATATCCTCAAAAGCAAACTTCTCATATTTTTCAGCGTCAGTTGATATCGCAGGCCCTAGATATGACTGCATGCCTAAACCAGATTCTTCTTGCCCATCCGCTGGTAGTTGATCTCTTTTGAGAGCCGTAAACATTCTGTTGGCTATTTTTTCATTACTCAAATTATTAACAATATACTCAACTTTAATTTGATGCTGATTCGTAAAGAAAGTGAATCGCTTAGTATATTTAACACCATTGTTATTGATCCAAACTAAATCTACTTCAAGCTCTTCCTGACCATCCAACAGATACTCTTGTTGAGAAGAATGGTACACAGGTACATTTTTTTTGAAATCGGGTGCTCCTTTGCCGTACAAACCTGATAACGCCAAAAACACACGCCCGTTTCTGTTTTCCAGAATATTTATTGGTTGAGAGTCTTCATCCAGTGACTCCTTATAATCTAATAATTCTGCAGAGATTATATTACCAGCGGTAGGTGTGATCAGGACTCTTAATTTGTCGGTGGTCACTGTAATCGGAGTTTGATTAATGTTTGAAATGACTCTATCACTGGTTTCCTGTTGAGATCCTGGAAGAACTGATGATAAATCACTGCTAATTTGCTCTGCAGATTCAGAATCTTGTGTCGCAGGTTGAGAGTTTTGTGCAGTTGTTAGTGTGTTAGTAGACTCTTGTTCTTGATAATTGAGAGCCGACTCGTTTATAGGCGCTTTTTCTTGCTTTATTGGTTTATGATCTTCTTGCCATTCTTGATATAAAAGAAAGGTTAAAAAAGCAAAAAGTATAAATAAAAAAGTTCTGATTGATTCCATAATATTTCTCAGTACGGGTTACTTCTAATTTGAGTGTTCTTTTTTTGGAACGGGATCTATACCACCGTCATTTAAAGGGTGGCAACGACTTATTCGGCTCACAGTTAAAGCAATTCCCTTTATAGAGCCATGCACTTCAATCGCTTCAATCGAATAACTTGAACAAGTTGGATAAAATCGACAACTATTACCAATAAAAAGGCTGAGTGTTTTTTGGTAGACTCTAATAAGGTTGATTAAAATTAATTTCACAAGGTTTCATCTTTATTTTTATTTAGCGGTTTGCTGATTGAAACGCTGAAATAATTTATTTCGATTATTGATTATATCTTTTTTGGAAAGACTCGCAATATCTCTTCTTGTTAACAAAACAAGATCGTAGTTTCCAAATGTTTTTAGATGCCGCCTAAAATACTCTCTAAGCTGCCTTTTAATGAAATTACGTTGATAAGCAAATTTAACGTTCTTTTTTGCTATTACCAATCCAAGTCTAGCGTGATTCAGTTCATTTTTTCTTGCTAGTAATGTAAAGGCTTTGTTGTGGATTTTGTTAGCTTTTTCAAACACCCGACTATACTGCTTGGCATTAATTAGTCGGAGATCTCGCGGGAAATGTTCTACTGGCAATTGCTTAACCGACTCCAACGAGATACGCCTATTTAGCTAGGTGAAAATTGAATAGTCAACTTATACACTCTAGCTAAGTTTATTATGCGCTTAACTTTGCGCGACCTTTAGCTCGTCTACGGTTGATTATGATGCGTCCGCTTTTAGTTGCCATTCTAGCTCTAAAGCCATGACGGCGTTTTCGTTTAATTGTGCTGGGTTGAAATGTACGTTTCATCGGATTATCCGTTTAAATATTTAACATTTTTCGCTACTTTCGCGGTGTATACAGTTTTCCAACACACACTAATCAGAGCAAGTACTTAAGGGGCGCAAATTCTATTGTATAAGAATTATACTGTCAACGCCTTTCAGAGTTATTTTTATTCGATTAATTAGGGGATTACTACGAATAAATAGAGTTATTACAACATCTTGTGATTAAATCTAAATCTGTATCTATATAATGTATAAGATTGCTTATTTCAGAACATTTTGTGGATAAGTTTAAAGATATTAATTTTACCAAAACTTAACTAAATATGAAAAATTGACGAATTTACAAAACTTCATATAGAAAACCAACTTAAGTTGCTCATTTAATATCATAAAATATACACAAGCTTATAATAATAATAATTAAAAAAGATCTTATTATAGTTATAATTAAGCAATCTTGTTTTCTGTGTATAACTCGTATAATTATTTTAAAAACAATAAGATACAGTGTTAATATACATCTGATTAATTCATGTAGAGGATATGTTTAAGTTAGATATAAGTATGTATTAAAAAGATAAAAATGTAGAATTTTCGATTATTAACGATTTTATACATACAATCATCAACATTATGCGATTTGAAAACAAACATTTGAAATATTTTCACACTAAATAATTTATTAAGTTTAATCTACTTTTTTGTGTTTGATTTCATTATCCTGTGGATCAATAATTGATTTCAATATAAACTAGCTAACCTTTTCACAGAAGTCGATATAAATAGAGTTTTAGAGTTAATAACTTAATATGTGGGATCTTTGTCAAAAATATTTGCAAGATGAATTACCTCCTAGTGAATTCAGTACTTGGATAAGACCTTTAAGAGCATCCATTGAAAATAACCACCTCAACATTTTTGCCCCTAATCGATTTGTGTTAGATTGGGTAAAAGAAAAATACTTAGATAAAATACAATTATTTTTAAAAGAGAGCTTAGATGAAAATATAAACATCTCTCTTAATGTTACCGAAAGACAGCCACTTCATAGCAAAAGTTTAACCAAGAAACCGAATATCGAGCTTAAAAAAAGTAATCATTCAGATAAGCATCCTAATAGCTCTGATGCTAATAATGGCAAAAGTAACTTAAATGGTAGTTTTAATTTTGATAATTTTGTACAGGGTAAAAGTAATCAATTAGCTATGGCAGCTGCAGAGCAAGTGTCAATAAATCCAGGTACAGCATATAACCCTTTATTTATCTATGGTGGGGTGGGGCTAGGTAAAACCCATTTGATGCAAGCTATAGGTAATCAAATATTAAATGAAAAACCTAACGGTAAGGTTGTATATCTTCACTCCGAAAGGTTTGTGGCTGATATGGTAAAAGCACTACAAACCAATACCATTGATAAGTTTAAACGCTTTTATCGGTCAGTTGATGCACTTCTAATAGATGACATACAGTTTTTTGCCAATAAAGAGCGCTCTCAGGAAGAGTTTTTTCATACATTTAACGCATTACTTGAAGGAAATCAACAAGTTATACTAACTTGCGATCGTTTTCCAAAAGAAATTGATGGGGTAGAGGAGAGACTAAAATCTAGAATGGGTTGGGGTTTAACTGTATTTATAGAACCACCAGAGCTAGAAACCCGAGTTGCAATATTAAAATCAAAGGCGGATAAGTCTAATATTGACTTACAAAATGAAGTGGCTTTTTTTATAGCTAAAAAAATTAGATCCAATGTACGAGAGTTGGAAGGGGCTTTAAAAAGAGTTATCGCGACAGCTCAGTTCACAGGTAAAGAAATCACCATCGATTTTGTTAAAGAAGCTTTGAAGGATTTATTGGCAGCTCAAGATAAACAGGTCAGAATTGAAAATATTCAAAAAACAGTCTCAGAGTATTACAAAATAAAGGTATCCGATTTGTTATCTAAAAAGAGAACTCGCTCTATAGCAAGACCAAGGCAAATGGCTATGAGTCTAGCAAAGAAGCTCACCAATCGAAGTTTACCAGAAATCGGCGAATCCTTTGGTGGTAAAGACCACACAACTGTTCTTCACGCATGTAGAAAAATTAAGGAATTAAAGCAAGAAATTCCTGATATTAAAGAAGATTACTCCAATTTATTAAGAATATTATCAAGCTAAATCAAATAAATTTAGAAGGTAGAAAATAATGAAATTTTCAATTTTACAATCAAAACTAGTAGGACCATTGCAACTTATATCTGGTGCTGTTGAAAAACGTCAAACTTTACCGGTTTTAGCTAATCTATTAATTAAGGTGGAAAAAAACCTGTTAAGCATAACAGCAACAGATTTAGAAATAGAAATGTCAGTTAATATTAATTTGGATCAAGATTCAGTAGATGGAGATATTACTGTACCAGCTAGAAAGCTAGTGGATATTTGTAGGAGTTTGCCGGTAGATAATTTAATAAATATAGAACTTTCTGAAAATAAATTATTGGTGAAAAGTGGACGAAGTAAATTTACTCTTTCGACTATTTCTGCGCAAGAATTCCCTAATATAGAAGGATCACTGTTTTCCACTGAGATGCAAATATCTAGTACGAATTTAAAAAGCACTATCGATAAAACGCAGTTCGCTATGGCGCAACAAGATGTAAGGTACTACTTAAATGGCATGCTATTAGAGCTCGATAATGACAATTTGTTAACAGTCGCTACTGATGGGCACCGGCTTGCTCTCTCTCGATTATCCTTAGACTCTGCAGTGACTAGCGAAATTGTTCAGGTGATCGTTCCAAGAAAGGGCGTGTTGGAAGCCAACAAGTTATTGTCTAGTATCGATGAAGAAGCAACTGTCTCACTTAATAGTAACCATATTAGAATCACTTTGGGTCAATTTGTGTTTACATCAAAATTGGTAGACGGTCGTTTTCCTGATTATCAGAAGGTCTTACCAAAAGATGCAGAACGTATTTTGATCTGTAATAAAGAAACCATAAAAGAGGCGTTCTCTCGAGCTTCTATACTTTGCAACGAAAAGTTTAGAGGTGTTAGATTAACTTTGTCTGAAAACAAACTGACAATAAATGCAAATAACCCGGAGCAAGAAGAAGCTGAAATTGAGTTAGACGTTGACTACAACGATATAGAAATGGAAATTGGCTTTAATGTCAGTTATTTACTCGATGCAGTAAACACTATAAAAAGCGAACAAGTTAAGTTTTATTTGGGTGATTCGAACAGTAGCGTGTTAATTGAAGCTGCCGATAGTTCGGATAGCTCGTATGTTGTTATGCCAATGAGATTATAAAATATAGTTACTATTAGTTAGCTTATATTAACATTTTATGTATCTTTCTAAATTTCAAGCCACTGGGTTGAGGAATTTAAAACCTATCGATTTGGAGTTGTCTTCGGATCTAAATATTATAGAAGGCGTTAACGCTGCTGGGAAGAGTAGTTTTTTGGAAGGGGTTTGTTTTATATTGTCTGGGCGTTCTTTTAGAACATCGAAAAGTGAGCGCTTAATTTCCCATGATATAAATTTACTATCTTTGTATGCTGAATTGGGAACGTCCGATCGTTTAGGGATGTCTGTATCTAGAGGTAAGGATTCTAGAAAAATTAAGCTCAATGGAGAGTCGGTAAATAATTTATCAGAAACTGTATCGTTATTTCCGGTGCAAGTATTAAGTCCAGAGTCTTATCATTTAATAGATTCAGGTCCATCTCAAAGAAGAAAATTTATTGATTGGCTATTGTTCCACGTGGAACATAACTACATTAAGGAATGGAAAGAGTTTAATAAAGTTCTAAAACATAGGAACGCATATTTGCGTTCTTTAAGAGGTGGTTTAGGTAAACTTGATCCAATTCAAATTGAGGCTTGGGATGCAAAATTTAACGAGATATCCAAAGTTATTCATACAAAGAGAAAAAGAGCGGTAGATTATACAGCTATAGAGTTAGTCTCCATTTTGGAAAAATTGGATTTTAGTTTTCCAAAAAAACTTTCTCTAGAGTATGTATCCGGTTTTGGAGAAGATGGCCTAGTCAGAAAGCTTGAATATAACCTTTCTAATGATGTAAGAAAAGGCATCACAACCGCGGGTCCTCACAAGGCTGATATAAAAATAAAATTTCAAAATATGGATGTGAAAGACACGCTTTCCAGAGGGCAAAAAAAGATTCTAATAAACGCACTACATTTAACTCAAACAAATTTACTAAAATCTCTCTCGGACAAAGATAGCTTGTTTATCATAGATGATTACTCTTCGGAGTTGGATGGTGTTAATCAATCAAAATTAGTGCGCGCATTACAGGGGCAACAAAATGTGCAAGTTTTGCTGTCCTGTCTAGATTCAAAGGTGCTCAAACCGGTGATAAAAGAGTATAATAGCGTCAGTATGTTTCACGTGGAACATGGCGAAATAAGTAAGGTAAATCTTTCGAATTAGTATAAAAATTACTTTAATAAGGAATCTGAAATTTAATGTCTGAAATTAACGAACAGATAGATGAAAATTCTAATGAGTATGACTCATCAAGTATAAAGGTTTTGAAGGGCTTAGATGCTGTTCGAAAACGACCTGGTATGTATATTGGTGACACAGATGATGGAACTGGTCTGCATCACATGGTGTTTGAGGTAGTTGATAATTCGATTGATGAAGCGCTTGCGGGCCATTGCTCTGAAATTAATGTAATTATTCATACCGATAACTCTATATCTGTAACCGATGATGGGAGAGGGATCCCTGTTGGGATTCATGAAGAGGAAGGCGTTTCTGCTGCTGAAGTTATAATGACGGTATTACATGCAGGGGGAAAATTTGATGACAACTCTTATAAAGTTTCAGGCGGATTACATGGTGTGGGGATCTCAGTAGTTAATGCTTTATCTGATGATTTAACCATTACTATTCGTAGAGAAGGTCACGTACACGAACAAAGTTATGTATTGGGTGAGCCGAAAGCACCATTAGCGGTGATAGGTGATACTCAGAGAACTGGAACTGAGTTGAGGTTTCATCCCAGCCCAGAGATATTTACTAATATTGATTTCCATTACGATATTTTAGCTAAGAGACTAAGAGAACTCTCATTTTTGAATTCTGGCGTTAATATTAAATTAAAAGACGAGCGAAGTGGAAAAGAAGATCATTTTCATTATGAAGGTGGTATTCAAGCGTTTGTAGACTACTTAAATAGAGCAAAAACACCAATAAACCAAAAGATGTTTCATTTTAGTCATGAGTTAGATGACGGAATTGGTGTTGAAGTAGCGATGCAATGGAATGACTCTTTTCAGGAAAATATTTTTTGTTTCACCAATAATATCCCTCAAAGAGACGGTGGAACCCATTTAGCTGGCTTTAGAGGAGCATTAACTAGAACCTTAAATAATTATATGGAAAAAGAAGCAGGAAAGTCGAAAGGTAAAACCCAAACCACAGGGGATGATGCACGTGAAGGGTTAACCGCTGTAATTTCAGTAAAAGTACCAGATCCAAAATTCTCCTCACAAACGAAAGATAAGCTTGTTTCGTCCGAAGTTAAAAGTGCAGTCGAGCAATCGATGGGCTCTCAGTTATCAGATTATTTGTTAGAAAACCCTCAAGAGGCAAAAATCATTGTTGGCAAAATGTTGGATGCCGCTAGAGCCAGAGAGGCAGCGCGTAAAGCGCGAGATATGACTCGAAGAAAAGGTGCTTTAGATATAGCCGGGTTACCTGGAAAATTAGCTGATTGCCAAGAAAAAGATCCTGCACAATCTGAACTATATATAGTGGAGGGAGATTCCGCTGGTGGCTCAGCTAAACAAGGAAGAAACCGTAAGAACCAAGCGATATTACCTTTGAAAGGTAAAATACTGAACGTAGAGAAAGCTCGTTTTGACAAAATGCTTTCCTCACAAGAGGTAGGAACTTTAATTACTGCATTAGGCTGCGGTATAGGTAGAGACGAGTTTGACGTAGAGAAAACCCGTTATCACCGCATTATTATTATGACTGATGCGGATGTTGATGGTGCTCACATTAGAACTTTATTATTAACATTTTTTTATCGTCAAATGCTGGAGTTAGTTGAAAAGGGGTATATCTATATCGCTCAACCTCCTTTATATAAAGTGAAGAAAGGTAAGCAAGAAACTTACGTTAAAGATGATGCTAGTTTAGAAGAATACCTAACAAGCATGGCACTTGATGAAGCCTCATTACATGTTAATGCTGAGGCACCAGCACTGTCTGGAGAAGCCTTAGAAAAATTGGTGTTGGATTACAGAAATGTACAAGAAGATATTAACCGATTGTCCCAGCTGTTTGACACAAGAATTTTAGATGCCGTGGTGGACATTAAGCGTTTAACGGTGGAAAGTTTGAATGAAGAAGCTGCGGTTACCGAATGGTTAGAAGAGCTAGGTTCTCTGCTAAATGAAGACGATAAAACGGGCGCTACAAAATTTAATCTGTCGGTGTTTAAAGATATTGAAAGAAATCGATACTATCCTCAAATAGCTGTTTTATATCACGGTACCGAGACTAAATATGTATTGGATAAGTCATTTTTCGCTTCAGGTGAATATAACAAAATGGTCAAGCTAGGTGAGAACACTAACGACCTGATGGAAGTGGGCGCTTACATACAACGAGGGGCTAAAACTCAAGAAGTAGAATCCTTTAAGGAAGCGCTCGATTGGTTAATGCATCAATCTAAGAGAGGTATTGCAATACAGCGTTATAAAGGTCTTGGTGAAATGAACCCGGATCAATTATGGGAAACAACCATGGATCCTGATGCGAGAAGAATGTTGCAAGTCACTATTGAAGATGCGGTTGCCGCAGATCAACTCTTTTCTACCTTAATGGGGGATGATGTAGAACCGAGACGAAACTTTATAGAGAGTAACGCGTTAGCGGTTGCTAATTTGGACGTTTAGAGAAAACCTAAACTAGCTAATTTTATTTACAATTTCATTTTTTGGAGAAGCAAAATGAACAATAAATTAATGACTGCAGCTATGCTAGCTTTTTCTTTTTCAACAACAGCTATGGCGGCTGGCGACGTAGCAGCAGGTAAAGCTAAGTCAGCTATATGTGCAGCTTGTCATGGTGCAAACGGAATTAGTACGATTCCAATGTATCCAAATCTTGCAGGTCAAAAAGCAACTTATACAGCAAAGCAACTTAGAGACTTTAAAAGTAAAACTAGAAAAGACCCAGTAATGGCTGGTATGGTTGCAGCATTAACGGAAACTGATATTGTAAATATTGCTGCATATTATGAGAGCTTAAAATAGAAGTTCATATTCCTTAATAGAGGAGTAAAATTTTTAGCTTGTAAATTTACTCCTTTAGTTTTAATCTATCAAACTTGGTTTTTCAACGACAAATAACTTTCTAATTAAAAATGACAGACGAAAAACTTTGTAAGAAGTGTATTTTGCTTAGATGGTTTGTTGTAACGGCTTTATTGATAACGTCTACGAGCTACTTTTTTCCTAATTTGTTTTTTTAATTGTATTAACTACAGGTTTAGTAAATTATCAACAGCTTTGGCAAGGTTATCAAAGACTCTCACTCTCTCATTAGAAATAAGTTCTATGGTTTTTTTACCCTTTCCTGTTAAAACCAAAATAGGCTGACACCCAATTTTTAGTGCACATTCAATATCTGTTTTAGAGTCACCAATAAACCAGACCTCGGAAGCTGGAACATCAAATAAAGTTAGTAATTTTTTAATCATACCTGTGTTGGGTTTTCGATTTTCCCCCGCTTGATCAGGGTGATCAGGGCAATACTCTAAAGCATCAATATGAGCTCCAACGCTAGCTAATTCCATTTCCATTTTTTTGTGGATTGTTGCGAGTGTTATAGCGTTAAACATGCCTCTACCAATACCGGATTGATTGGTCGCAACCGCAACTTTATAATCTGCGGCGTTTAATCTAGCAATTGCTCTAAGACTTGACTCGATTGCTTCCCACTCTTCAGGAGATTTTATATAAAGATCAGAGTCATAATTTATTACGCCATCTCTATCTAAAATAACCAATTTGTTTTTTGTCATTATTTATGCGGGTTTAATTTATTTTTGTAGTAGCGAAATATCAGCAATACCTATAAACAAATTTCTTAATTCGCTGATTAAAGCGAAGCGGTTGTTTCTAAGGTTTTCATCATCATTGTTCACCATGACGCTATCAAAAAACTGATTTACTGGTTCTTTTAATTCGGCGAGTTTTTCTAAAGCACCTTGATAGTTTAATTTTTCTAACTCTGCATTAACAAAAGATTGAGCGACTATAATTTTATTATATAAAACAGATTCGCTATCCTCAAATAAGCTTTGGTCGATATTGTTTTGGTCGGATTTAAAGTTTGATTTAGCTAAAATATTTTTAACTCGCTTGTTCGCTTCCGCGAGATCTGAACTTTCATCTGATTCATCAAATATTTTAACAGCTTTAACTCTTTGAAAAAAATCAGTAGGTTTAGTTATATTTAAAACACTGACTGAGCTAATTACACGAGAAGAAAAACCTAACTCTTGATACATTGCATGACTTCTCGCAGAGAAATACTCTAAAAGATTTTGTTTTGTGTTTTCCTCTAGCTCGGTATTGTTAAAGTTTTTTAGTGCTTCATCAATTAATGAGGACAAGTCTAGTCCGAGGTTTCGTTCCGATATTAAACGTAAAACTCCGAGTGATGCTCTTCTTAACGCAAAAGGATCTTTTGCGCCGGTGGGGACTTGACCGATACCAAAAATACCAACTAAAGTGTCAATTCGTTCAGCTAAAGCTAAGATGAGACCGGTGTTTGTTTTAGGCAGTGTATCACCTGCAAATCTAGGTTTATAGACTTCTTCTAGAGCTGTTGCTACTTCTTGATCTTCTCCATCTTTTGTCGCGTAATATCGTCCCATAACTCCCTGAAGATCGGAAAATTCTCCTACCATGTCTGTCATTAAATCACACTTACACAAATCTGCAGCGCGAGCGGCTAATTTAGGATCGAAATTTAGGCTAGTCGCGATATTGCAAGCAAGAGATTTTACTCTCTGAGTTTTATCAAAAAGACTGCCAAGCTTTTGTTGAAAAACTATTTTTTTAAGTCGTTCGCTAAAAGATTCTAGGCTCTGTTGGCAATCAGTATCATAAAAGAATTTTGCATCTGCTAGTCTTGGTCTAATCACTTTTTCATTTCCTGAGACCACAAGATCTGGATTTGTACTCTCAATATTAGAAACCGTTATAAAGTGAGGTAGTAATGAGGTAGGGTTGTTTTCATCAGACACTAGATGAAAATACTTTTGATGTTCTGCCATAGACGAAACCAGTGCCTCGGCTGGCACCTGTAAAAACTCTTGATCAAAATTTCCAAGCAAAGCGACCGGCCACTCAACTAATGCTGTCACTTCTTCCAAAAGCTCTTCTGTTACAACTGCTTTGGCGCTCATCTCTTCCGCAATCTTTTCAACTTGAATTCGAATTTTAGCTTTTCGTTCTTCAAAACAAGCTACTACTTTTTGTTGAGATAATGTTTGCTCGTACTCCCTAGGTGATTTGATAATAACTGGCTCGGCAGAGTGAAATCTGTGTCCATAGGAAATGTTGTTGGCCTTTAATCCAAAAATATCCAACTCAACGACTTTGTCATCTAATAGAGCTAATACCCAATGAACTGGTCGACTAAATAAATAAGGTTCATTACCCCAGCGCATAGATTTAGGTGCGGGTAGTTGAGAGACTGCTTTAGGTAAAAGCTCTTTTAATAGTTCGGAGGTTTTGATGCCTTTTATTTCAGCAACAAAAGCCAATCTTTCTCCTTTGTTGGTTTGTTTACGATTAAGCTCTGAAACATCGACTCCATTCGATTTAGCGAATCCAATAGCGGCGGGTTTAGCTATGCCATTTTGGTCAAAAGCTGCCGCAACGGCGGGACCTAGTTTTTCTACTTCTTTTGTCGCTTGCTCAGAATCTAAATTGATAAAACGAACCGCTAATCGTCGAGGTGTCGCAAACCATTCACTATCTTCAAAATTTAGAGCGAGATCTTTAAAAGAGCTTGATAAAAAACTGTGTAATGAATGGGCTAGTTTTGGGAGTGCTTTCGGTGGAAGCTCTTCACAGCCTAGTTCAAATAAAAAATCATGATTCGTTATTGTGTTTTTATTAGAAGAATTAGTCATTATTGTTCTCCACCACTAACATCACTTTTTCCAACCGGAAAACCTAACGCTTCACGAGATTCATAATAGGAAACTGCAACAGCTCTTGATAATGCTCTTACCCTCAAAATAAATCGCTGCCTTTCGGTGACAGAAATGGCATGGCGAGCATCTAACAAGTTAAAAGCGTGAGAGGCTTTTAAAACCATTTCATACGCTGGTAAAGGTAAGTTATTTTCTATTAGCGCCTGGCTTTGAGATTCACATTGATCAAAGTAACCAAATAAGTAGTCAACATCGGCTAATTCAAAATTATAAGTAGATTGCTCAACTTCATTTTGATGAAAAACATCTCGGTAATAAACGGTTCCTTGAGGTCCTTCTGTCCATACTAAATCATAAATGCTCTCCACGCCTTGAAGGTACATGGCAATTCGCTCTAACCCATAAGTGATTTCGCCAGAAACAGGTTTGCACTCTAACCCACCCACTTGCTGAAAGTAGGTAAATTGAGTGACTTCCATACCGTTTAACCAAACTTCCCAGCCAAGCCCCCAAGCACCTAAAGTGGGGGACTCCCAATTATCTTCTACAAATCGAATATCATGCTCAAGCGTGTCAATTCCTAGCGTTCGTAATGATTCCAAATACAGTTCTTGCATATTTTTAGGTGATGGCTTTAATAAAACTTGAAACTGATAGTAATGTTGCAGCCGGTTTGGGTTTTCTCCATAACGTCCATCTGTCGGCCTTCTACTAGGTTGTACATAAGCAGCATTCCATGGTTCAGGTCCAATAGAACGTAAAAAAGTGGCCGGATGAAAAGTGCCCGCTCCAACCTCTAAGTCTAAAGGTTGCACAATGGTACAACCTTTCTCAGACCAGTAATTTTGTAATTCAAGGATTAACCCTTGAAAGGTAGACTTTTTATTAGAAGACAAGTGTTTGCTCCGAAGCAGCTTAATAGAAGTACTTTTTATGTTGGTTTAATAAATTTTAGCAATTAAGCACAGATGAAGTGTGAGAATAGGCTTTTTATTAATTATATCAACTGTGGCTTTGACAGAAAAGATGATCATTATTCATATCTGCACTATAATTCGATTTTAATCTTAACCATCAAACTATTTTATAAATTGACACCATCCCATTGTCATTTTTTAAGGAGAGCTTTTGTGCTAGCTTTAGTAAAAATCAAAAAATTAAGACTTTGCTTAATATCTGTAATATTCGTTTTTTCATACGGCGTATCAGCAGATCACTTAAGCGATCATAGCGTTGAGAAAAGAATTATTCCAACAGGGAGTGTATATAAAACTGGTGATGATGTGCCAGTTGCTAAAGCACCAGTAGTAGAAAGCTCGGGTCCACGTAGTGGAGAAGAAGTTTATAACACTAAATGCGCAGCCTGTCATGGAACTGGTGTAGCGGGCGCACCTAAGTTAGGAGATGTAGCCAGTTGGAGTTCAAGAATAGCGGCGGGTCAAGAGTCTTTGATGAATAATGCCATTAAAGGTTTAAATGCAATGCCTCCAATGGGAACTTGTGCAGATTGCTCAAACGATGAAATGGTAGCGACTGTTGAATACATGGTATCCAAAAGCCAATAGTTAATTGATACCGCGGTTCTTACCAAAAACCCAAACATTTTGTTTGGGTTTTTTTATGTAAAAATAATAGTATTAAGAATTAAAGAAAAGAGTTTCCAGCATACGAGAAGATCTATGAGCGTGAAAAACAAACTAACAAAAGGTCAAAGCTTAGAAAGAGCGTTTAAGGTTTTAGAGAACAAAACAGCAAATTATTTCTCAGAATCAACTGTAGAAAATTATGCAAACGTCTTGGGAACCCCTTTTCTTATAGCTGATATGGAAAGGGTTTGTGCTGATTTAATGATAGAGTTACTGAAAGAAGATGAGGTCTCGGTTGGAGCTCATATCGATATTCGGCATATAGCACCTACGGGGGTGGGTGCCGCATATAAAGTGAAAGCAACCTTCGAGGTGGCTCGTTGGGGGTTATACACTTTTAATGTTGAAGCAAAAGATTCTGTGGGTGTCATTGGAAAAGGGATAATAGTGAGAGCGATTGGTAATCAAGCGGAGATTACAGCCCGAGCTAGCCAAGCAATATAAATCAAGCAAAACATAAAAAGACAGACTAATGTTTTCATAATCATGCGAATATTTTTATCTTGTATGTCTCATGATTCAATCAGACAGGAAAGAAGACAAAAACTAGTTTTTTCAAAGCTAAAACTTATAAAAAGTAGTTATTTCATACGAAAAAACAGTACAAAAAGTCAAAAAAAAGTATAATTGCCACTATACCTCAAAAAAATAGCCTATTATTGATAATAACTAAATGAAATCAAAAAAAGCGCTCGTAAACATTTGATTTCTATTAAATTTATTAGTAAACAAAGACAATTAAAGTAAATCAAGGGAGCTAGGTGTGAAGCCAACCAATATTAAAGATCCTGAAGTATTTCATAAGGTCGTAGACTGTCAATATGCCTGCCCGGCTCATACACCGGTTCCTGAGTATATTCGGTTGATTGCCGAAGGTCGTTATGATGATGCCTATATGGTTAATTGGGAGTCAAATGTTTTCCCTGGAGTGCTAGGTCGAGTCTGTGATAGACCGTGTGAGCCGGCTTGTCGGAGAGGGCGAGTGGAAGAGGAGCCTGTGGCAATATGTCGATTAAAGCGAGTAGCAGCAGACAATAAATCAGATATAAAAGATAGATTACCTAAAACATTACCCAAAAACGGTAAAAAAGTCGCACTCGTTGGGGCGGGTCCAGCATCATTAACGGTTGCTAGAGGTTTGGCGCCTTTGGGTTATGAGGTTGATTTGTTTGATGAACAGGAAGTTGGTGGTGGTTTTATGAGAAGCCAAATACCTTCTTTTCGATTGCCGGAAACTGTTTTAGATGAAGAGGTCGGCTATGTTTTAGATTTGGGTGTGACTACTCACTTTAAACACTATGTTGATAGCTTAAAGTCTTTACTGGATAAAGATTATGATGCGGTATTTGTTGGATCGGGAGCTCCAAATGGTCGAGATTTAAAACTACCAGGCAGAGAAGAAGGTGAGGCCGGAATCGATATTGGGATTAACTGGTTAGAAAGCGTAGCTTTTGAACATACCAAGTCAATTGGTAAAAATGTCATCGTTTTGGGTGGCGGTAACACAGCGATGGATTGTTGTCGAACATCTCGTCGTTTGGGTGGCGAAAATGTAAAGGTTGTAGTTAGAAGCCCAAGAGCTGATATGAAAGCATCCCCTTGGGAAATTGATGATGCGGTAGGTGAAGATATTCCTATTTATGAAAATCACACACCTTTAGAGTTTGTTGTAGAAAATGGAAAATTAGTCGGTATGAAGTTTGATAAAGTTCGAGCTGAATACGACGATAATGGAAAGCGAAGCCTTATTTCAACAGGAGAAGAACCTGTGTTTATGGAAGCTGATCATGTGTTAATAGCGATTGGTCAGGATAACGCTTACCCATGGATAGAAAGAGATATTGGTTTAGAGTTTGGTAAGTGGGATATGCCAGTGGTTGATGAAATCACTTTTCAGTCAACTAATCAAAAAGTCTTTTTTGGTGGCGATGCAGCTTTCGGGCCCTCCAATATTATTACCGCTGTTGCTCACGGTCACAAAGCTGCGGTTTCAATCCACAAATTTTGTCAGGGTGAAGACGTCAAAGACAGACCAGCACCAAGTGTCAATTTGTTGAGTCAAAAAATGGGTTTCCATGAGTGGACTTACGATAACCATATTGATCATGATGAAAGACATTTAGTTCCACATGTTGATAAAGAAACTGCATTAAAGAACTTAAAATTAGAGGTAGAGAAAGGCTTTGACCAAGAGCTAGGTTTTGAAGAAGCTATGCGGTGTTTAAATTGTGATGTGCAAACAGTTTTTACCGATAACCTTTGTATTGAATGTGACGCTTGTACGGATGTTTGTCCTACCAAATGCATAAATTTTGTAGATAACGGTGAAGAAGATGATTTACGAACACGGCTGGTGTCTCCTTCTACTAACAAAGATCAACACTTATACGTTTCTGGCGACTTACCTACCAGTAGAGTGATGGTTAAAGATGAAAACGTTTGCTTGCACTGTGGCTTATGTGCCGAGCGTTGCCCAACAGCCGCTTGGGATATGCAAAAGTTTAGTTATGAAACAGTTAAGGCAGGTTAAGAATGAGCCAAGCCAATTTAAAACAATCTAACATAGAGTCAACTAACGGATCAAAAATGCGCTTAGAGTCAAACAATGAATTCGTCATACGTTTTGCCAATGTAAATGGTACTGGTTCAGCAAGTGCTAACAACATGTTTTCAAAAGCTGTGTTTCGTATGGGTGTGCCTGTTAGTCCTAAAAACATTTTTCCTTCTAACATTCAAGGCTTACCGACCTGGTTTGAGGTAAGGGTAACTGAAAGAGGTTATTTAGGTAGTCGCGGTGACGTAGACTTTGTAGTTGCCATAAATGGCCAAACCTTAAAAAAGGACTATGAAGCTTTAGTGCCTGGCGGCTATTTTCTTTATGACTCAACTAAATCTCTTCCAAGAAACCTAGATAGAGATGATGTCATAGAGATAGGTATTCCGCTGACACAAATGTGTATTGATAATTATTCAAACCCTCGCCAACGACAGCTATTTAAAAATATTATTTATGTAGGATCACTCGCCTATTTGTTCAGTATGGAGTTTGAGGTTTTAACCAACATGGTTAAAGATCAGTTCGCTAAAAAAGAAAAGTTAATTGCCCCAAACATCAAAGCGTTAGAGCTTGGTTATAACTATGCAAAAGAGCATTTTGAAGATGTTTGTGGTTTATCTGTCACTCGCCGGGATAACGTTGGTGACTCTATAATGATAGATGGTAATGCTGCTACTGGTTTGGGCGCTATATATGGTGGCGCAACTGTGTGTGGTTGGTACCCAATTACACCGTCAACATCTGTTGTAGAGGCTTTTGAAAAGTATGCGCGCAAATACCGAGTGGACAAAGAAACGGGAAAAAATAATTACGCACTCTTGCAGTCAGAAGATGAGCTTTCCGCAATAGGTATGGCTATTGGAGGAAACTGGATGGGGGCTCGATCTTTCACCGCGACTTCAGGACCAGGCTTATCATTAATGAGCGAGTTTTTAGGGCTTGCGTACTTTGCTGAAATTCCAGTGGTGTTAGTTGATGTTCAACGAAGCGGACCAAGTACAGGTATGCCGACACGAACACAGCAATCTGATGTGATTTCCGCCGCTTACGCATCTCATGGCGATACCAAACAAGTGTGTTTTTATCCATGTGATCCAGCAGACTGCTTTGAAATGACGGCAAAAGCATTTGATATAGCAGAGCGCTTACAAACTCCGGTTATCATTCTTTCTGATTTAGATTTAGGTATGAACGATGGTATGAGTCGCCCCTTTGTATGGGATGATAGTGTCGAATATGATCGCGGAAAAGTGTTAAACGCCGAAGATCTCGACAACTTAACAGAGCGTTGGGGAAGGTATAAAGATATTGATGGGGATGGGATTGGCTACAGAACTTACCCAGGAACTCATCCTTCTAAAGGTGCATACTTTACACGTGGTTCATCACATGATGATTATGCTGCTTATACAGAAGATAGTAGTGTTTACGAAGCTAATATGGAACGTCTAGTTTTAAAGTGGGAAACAGCAAAAGAAATTGCACCCCATCCACAAATCAAGTATCGAGACAAAAACTCAAAAATTGCTGCAATATTTTATGGCACCAGCGCACAAGCAAGTTATGAAGCTTTGGATGGCTTAGCCGCATCAGGTGTAAACATAAACACTTGCCGCATAAAATCTTTTCCGTTCCATCCAGATATAGGAAGTTTTATTGAAGAACATGACACTGTATTTGTGATTGAGCAAAACAGAGATGCACAAATGCGAACCTTATTAATTAATGAGTTCAATACTGGAACTAAACGATTAAGATCAATATTAAATATTGATGGGATGCCAATGAGAGCAAGACGAATTAAGCGTAAAATTGAAAGAATGTTGAGCGGCGAAAGTGTAAGCCCGTTTACAACTGCAAATAGCAGTGTTGAAGGAGTTGAATCATGAGTTATTTAAAGTCAACATTTCGTCATCCGGAATCACCAAAAAACGATTTAGGTTATACCGAGGCAGTTTACGAAGGGGCGCTTTCAACACTATGTGCTGGGTGTGGCCACGATTCAGTGAGTAACTCCATAATTAATGCGTGTTTCGAGCTTTCCTTAGAGCCACATAAAATTGCAAAAATGTCAGGCATTGGTTGTTCGTCTAAAACCCCAGCATACTTTCTAAAGGGTTCGCATGGTTTTAATTCTGTTCATGGTCGAATGCCTTCAGTGACAACTGGAGCTAACTTAGCTAATCGTGATTTAACCTATATTGGAATTTCGGGTGATGGCGATACTGCTTCTATTGGCATGGGTCAGTTTATGCACTTAGTGCGTCGAAATCTAAATATGGTTTATATCTGTATGAATAATGGGGTTTATGGATTAACCAAAGGTCAAGATTCAGCGACATCTGATTTGGGTAGTGCGAGTAAAAAAGGTTTACCCAATATGTACAAACCAATGGATCTTTGTGAGTTGGCTATATCGCTTGGTTCAGGTTATGTTGCGCGCAGTTTTTCGGGCGATAAAGATCAGTTAGTACCATTAATCAAAGGGGCAATTAAACATAATGGTTTTGCTTTCATCGATGTTGTGTCTCCTTGTGTGACTTTTAATAATAATGATGCGTCTACCAAAGGTTATCAATGGGTAAGGGATCATAAAGAGGCTACTGGTACAGTGGATCTAGTTCCTAAGGAACAAGAAATAGTGGTTAAAGAACCCAATCAGATTTTAGAAACTATTGAGTTACACGATGGCACTGTTTTACACTTACATAGACAACCTAACTCTTTAGATATTCAAAGTAGAGAATCGGTTCTTAAATCGTTGGAAGACGCAAAACAAAGACAACAAGTACTCACGGGTTTGCTTTACTTAAATACAGCTCAAGAAAGTACACATGATATTATAAATACATCGGATAAACCTTTAAATAGCATGACTAAAGAAGAGCTATGCCCAGGAAGTAAAGTTCTTGAAGCAATAAATGAATCACTAAGATAATTATTTGTTTAATTTAAGTTAGAGTAACAAAATGAAAGTTAATATTGCTGTCAATGCCGCAACGGGAAGAATGGGACAGCAAATAATTGATGCTGCAACAAACTCGCAAAAAGTAGAATTGGTTGCAGCTTTTTGTCGTTCTGCCCATCCTTTTTTTGGAAAAACAGTTCGTGGAACCAGCTCTAAAAGTAGTGTTAAATACACCAATGACATTCTGTCTGGCATTTCATTTAGCCAAGTCATAATTGATTTCAGTTTACCTTCTGTTTCATTATCTTTATTAGAAAACGCCGTTAAAAGTAAAACACCTCTATTAATAGGTACAACAGGTTTTAATCAACAACAAAAAGAAGTTATAACCAAAGCGTCAGAATTAATACCAATTATGTTGGAATCTAACACCAGCATAGGCGCCAACATGATGATGAAATTATTATCAGTTGCTGCAAAATCAATTGGGCAACATGCACATATAGAAATTGTAGAATATCACCATAAAAATAAAATAATGTTTCAATATTTCCAATTTATTGTCTGTTTACTATTGATACAAGTACTTCTTGAATATATGTATGTGTATATGCATGCATGTATGTATGTCTGTACATCCGATATATACATCCA
>JBMYPE010000004.1:0-23020 GCA_049600015.1 Kangiellaceae bacterium | reverse complement strand
TACCTTTTTATTTAATATTTTCTATTGTTCGCTAAGCCAAACTCGTTAATGTTTATTTTTATTTAGCTCTCGTCCCCATTTATCAACTTCGAGACCACAAATAATACAAGTGGCACCACCCCATAAAAGTTTCGGAACATTCTGAGGTTTACGCGTTCGAGAAAAAAGAGTATTACATTTAGGACAAGAAAATTTCTTTGTATTTATACCCCACTTGGTTTTATTTTTACTACCAGTATATAAAACTACTCCACCGGCTAGGCACAGGATAAGAATGAAAATTAAAATCCCTATAATTGTAAACGAACTCATAACTTCCCTTTTATCATTATCAACTTAGTACAGCACTCTAACTATAAATTCAATTCAAACGTCTACACTCTTAATATAATCAAATTCGGTGACAAACTCAACTTGCTAGAAATATCAAAGTTCTCATTATTCATTTGCTGTACATTCATACTTATTCCTTACTAAATACCTATAAGCCTATGTTAGAATTCCTCTCAATTATTTAAACATGAAACATCTCTCGGAGAACCAATGAATTTCACGGGTACAGATAAATACATCGCCACCGATGATTTACAAATGGCTGTTAATGCTGCAAAGACTTTAGAACGACCTTTATTGATAAAAGGCGAACCGGGCACCGGTAAAACAATGCTCGCAGAGGAAGTTGCTGACGCACTAGGCATGAAACTGATTCAATGGCATATCAAGTCAACCACTAAAGCACATCAAGGTCTTTATGAGTATGATGCTGTTTCTCGTCTTAGAGATTCTCAGTTAGGCGATGAGTCAGTGAAAGACATAGCTAACTACATAAAAAAAGGAAAACTTTGGGATGCGTTTGGATCAGACGAACAAGTTGTATTACTAATTGATGAGATAGATAAAGCAGATATTGAATTCCCCAATGATTTATTACAAGAATTAGACAAAATGGAGTTTTTTGTTTATGAAACAGGTGAAGTTATTAAAGCTAAAACACGCCCAATAATCATCATCACATCAAATAATGAAAAAGAATTACCAGACGCTTTTTTAAGACGCTGTTTTTTCCATTTTATCAATTTTCCTGATCGCGATACGATGAAACAAATCGTCAACGTACATTACCCAAATATTAAAGCGGATTTATTGACAGAAGCTCTAGATATATTTTTTAGAGTGAGAGAAGTCCCTGGGTTAAAAAAGAAACCTTCTACCTCTGAATTAATAGACTGGTTAAAGTTATTGCTTGCAGATGATATTCCAGACGAAGTGTTAAAGAACAAAGATCCAACTAAAGCAATTCCGCCTTTATATGGCGCTTTACTCAAAAATGAGCAAGATGTTCATTTACTTGAAAAATTAGCATTTATGATCCGAAGAGAAAACAGATAACGTGTTAATTAATTTCTTTTACGTTTTAAAAAAGGTTGGCATTCCGGTTTCTATAAAAGAGTTGTTAGTTCTACTAGAGGCTCTTGAAAACAGATTGGCATTTTGTAGCTTGGATGAATTCTACGCGCTTGCTCGATTATGTATGGTTAAAGATGAAAAATACTTTGACCGTTATGATCGAGCTTTTGCAGCCCATTTTAAAGAACTGGATAATCTAGAAGATATTCTTGAAGCGCTAATTCCTGAAGACTGGCTACGCTCAGAGTTTATGAAACATTTGACCGATGAAGAAAAAGAAAAAATAGAAACTCTAGGCGGATTAGAAAAATTATTAGAAACATTTAAAGAGAGATTGGAAGAGCAAAAAGAACGCCATGCCGGTGGTAGTAAATGGATCGGAACTGGCGGAACATCACCTTTTGGTCATAGCGGTTTTCACCCAGAAGGAATAAGAGTCGGCGGTGAAAGTAAAAACAAAAGTGCGGTGAAGGTTTGGGAAAAACGCCAGTTTAAAGATCTGGATGATAGTATTGAACTAGGCACTAGAAATTTAAAGGTAGCATTGAGGAAGTTAAGAAAATTTGCACGAAGCGGTGCTGCAGAAGAGTTAGATCTTGATGACACCATTTCTAGCACAGCGAAAAACGCTGGTTATTTAGACATAAAAATGGTGCCAGAACGTCACAATGCAGTCAAAGTGTTAATCTTCTTTGATGTTGGCGGTTCTATGGATCCATTTGTTAGAGTATGCGAAGAGTTGTTTTCTGCGTGTAAAACAGAATTTAAACATTTAGAATATTTTTATTTCCATAATTTTATTTATGAAAGCGTTTGGAAAAACAATTCTCGACGTTATTCAGAAAAAACACCTTTAGAAGAAGTATTAAGAACCTACAGTAAAGATTACAAAGTGATTTTTGTTGGGGATGCATCTATGGCGTCTTACGAAATATCCCATCGTGGTGGTAGTGTAGAATATATGAATGAAGAACCAGGTTATATCTGGATGCAACGCCTTAAGGCTATTTTTGATAAAGTCATTTGGCTCAATCCAGTAGAAGAGAAATATTGGAATTACACACAAAGCATTGGCATGGTTAAACAACTGGTTGAAGATAAAATGTTTCCTTTGTCCGTTAAGGGTTTAGAGCATGGAATTACATGGTTGAGTAAATAGTAAATTAATATTCATTTAATAAAGGGTTAAATATGAAACATCACATTAAAATAATAGTTTTGGTGAGTAGTGTTTTTTTTCTCATTGCATGTCAAAACAAACCATCTGATAGCAATAATTTATCAGAAGTGCAATTGCTAAACCAATTGGTTGCAAATTATAGCGAAGAATCTCTCAATCTATCACCTATCAGTGGAACATTTCAGAGCCGTAGAGAGTTCAATGACAAATTTCAAATGCCTATTAGCTCAGAAAGCTTAGAAGTAGAAAGACAGTTTCAACGAAAATATTTGGCTCTCATTAATAATATCGATCCTAGCAAGCTTGATCCTCAGTCATTGTTAACTTATGAAATTTTTAAGAGCAGTCGAGAATTATCGATTGAAGGCGAGCAATTTCCTTCTTATCGTTTACCGGTTAATCAAATGTTTGGTATGCATAATTTTTTCGCAAGTTTAGGATCAGGCCAATCTGCTCAACCTTTTAAAAATGAGGAAGACTACAGAAATTTTATAAAACGTGGAGAGGGGTTTGCGAAATGGATGGAGAGTGTAATTCCAGCCATGAAAGAGGGCGCAAAAACAGGGGTTGTTTTACCTAAATCAATATTGACAAAACTGATTCCTCAATTCAAAACTCACATGGTTAAAGACATTAAGGAAAGTGTATTTTATGCTCCTTTAAATAATCTGCCAAAAGAAATATCTGACTCAGCTCGATTGCAGTTAGTTTCGGATTATGAAAATTTTATTAAAGAAACGCTTATTCCTGCGTATTCAAAAGTGCATCATTACCTTATTTCTGAATACCAAAATAAAGCCAGACCTAGTGTTGGTTTGTATGAGTTACCAAACGGAAAAGCTTGGTACGAGTATATGATTAAATCTCACACAACTTTGCCATTAACTGCAAAAGAGATCCATGAGTTCGGACTTTCTGAAGTGTCTCGCATTTTATCTGAAATGAAGAATGTTAAACAACAAGTAAAGTTCAATGGCGATATGCCAGCATTTTTCGAATTTTTACGCACCGATGATCAGTTTTATTTTGATAAGCCAGAACAACTGGTAAAAGCTTATGAAGATACCAAACAAAAAATAGATTCAACCTTACCAAAGTTATTTGAAGTATTCCCTAAAGCAGATTATGTCGTGAAACCAGTACCAGACTTTCAAGCAGCATCTTCTGCGGGTGCGTATTATCAATCGCCAGCACCAGACGGTTCGAGACCCGGTGTTTTTTACATCAACACCTATAATATGCGCTCTCAACCAAAATTTATTATGGAAACACTTTCAATTCACGAAGCGGCACCTGGACATCATTTTCAAATAGCAATTCAGCAAGAAGTTAAAGGTCTACCCAATTTTAGAAAGTATGGCGGTTACACCGTATTTAACGAAGGCTGGGCACTCTATGCTGAAAGTTTAGGGAAAGAGTTAGGACTTTTTACAGATCCTTATCAATGGTATGGACGATTAGTTGACGAGCAACTAAGAGCCATGCGACTGGTGGTTGACACTGGCTTACACGCCTTTGGTTGGTCTCGTGAAAAAGCCATTGAATATATGCTGGCAAACTCATCTATGGCTCGCTCAGATGTTGAAGCAGAAGTCGAACGATACATCGTTATTCCTGGACAAGCCTTAGCATATAAAATCGGTCAAAGAAAAATTCGCCAACTTAGAACCAAAGCTGAACAAACACTAAAAGAAAAATTTGATATCAAAAAATTTCACACTCAACTTTTGATTGACGGCAGTTTGCCTATGCCCGTTTTGGATAAAAAAATTAGTCTTTGGATCGATTCGCATAAATAGAATTGATTTATAGTTAACATTTTATTTAGTTCCCTTCTTTCCGAAGAAGGGCTATGAAAGTTTTTTGTGTTGATTAATAATCTAACGTATTGTGTCTCATCTTTTACTTACTTTTTTATTCAAAAACCACATCTAATTTATTATTTTTAAACACATCAACAACAATATTTAGTATGTTATTTGCTTGCTCACTCATATTTCCGTAGCCCCCCTCTATAAAAAGAACGGTAAATACCTGACTACCAGAATCATATTTTATTCTTAACTCTTTCATAGGAGTGTTCAAACGCAAATCAGCACTAAATAAAATTGTGGTGCTATAACTTCGACTGTCTTTATTGTCGATAATCCAACATTTATTATGGGTGTTTTTTATCCCATTTATATAAGCGTTTTTTCCTAATTTAACACAAAGTTGTTCAATCAAATTTGTTACTCTATATTCTTTTACTTCAAATTTTGCACCTAGACTATGCGTCCAATAACAACCTTGCACGGTAAAAGAAATAATTATTACTATGCAAAGTGTGAGAAAATACTCTTTCAAATACATACTAAACTACCAAGCTCTTTTAATTCAACATAATAATAGTCGAGATATTGGATTACTTATTTTTACACTTTACTGCTTCAGCCAGACGAACAATCAATTCTTCAGTAGTTTGCCAACCAAGACAAGCATCCGTAATACTTTGACCGTAAATAAGTGGTTTATTTTTTATCACCTCCTGTCGGCCTTCTATTAAATGGCTTTCGATCATTACACCTGAAATTTTACTTTGACCTTGCTCAATTTGTCGCGAGACATTTTCACCTACCTCAATTTGCCTAGCAAATTGCTTAAGGCTATTAGCATGACTAAAATCAATCATTAGGCCACAATCAATATTTTCAGCTTCTAATTTTTCAACACAGTCTAAAACGCTTTCTGAGTGATAGTTAGGTGTTTTCCCGCCACGCAAAATTAAATGACAATCATCATTACCAGAAGTTTTGTAAATAGCGGTTGATCCTTCTTGAGTAGGTGATAAAAATATATGTGAATGATTTGATGATTTAATAGCATCTATCGCGATTTTTATATTACCATCAGTACCGTTTTTAAATCCTACCGGACAAGACAAACCCGAAGCCAATTCTCTATGTACTTGGCTCTCAGTAGTTCGCGCCCCAATAGCACCCCAACTTATCAAATCCGCATAATACTGGCCTGTTACAATATCCAAAAACTCTGTGCCTGCAGGTATGCCAAGTTGATTGAGATCCGCTAGTAATTGACGTGCTAACCTAAGCCCTTTATTAACATTAAAACTTTCGTTCAAATCTGGATCGTTAATTAGCCCTTTCCAACCAATAGTGGTTCTAGGTTTCTCAAAGTAAACACGCATAACAATTTCTAGTTGATCTTTAAACTGATTTCTTAATTGCAATAATTTTGTTCCATATTCTTTAGCCGCTTCTGTATCATGAATAGAACACGGTCCAACAACCACTAACAGTCGAGAGTCTTTTCCCTGTAGTATATTGCTGATATTGTCACGCGTTCCTGTAATTAATTCCTCCGTAGGTGTCGTTAACGGATTCTCATCTATAACGTCCTGTGGCATTACTATCTCTTGAATCTCTAAGATTCTTCTATCAGAGGTTTTGGCCATTCTAAACCCTTATTTCACTAATTATTAATTTAGCATTATTGATAATCATAGGTTTTCACTTTTATTAGGCAGAACTATCCTAATTTTTAACCCACCATTTTTACGATTACTAATTAAAATTTTTCCTGCATGCGCTTCAACTATTTCTCTACATAACGGTAACCCTAACCCAGTACCACCTGAACGAGTTGAATAAAATGGAAGTAAAGCGTTGCTTAGGTTTTTATCGGACATTCCTTTGCCACGATCCACTACAACTATTTCATAATGATCACTATAAACTTTAACTGAAAGTAAAATCTCTGATTCTTCTCCACCTGACTCGTGCGCATTTTTAATTAAGTTGATTATTGCTTGCTGCAATTGTGACGGATCACAGTAAATGGGAGGGCTATCTTTTTCACAATTTAATTGGAATGATTTCAATTGTTGTAAACTTTCAAAAAATGGAAATGATTCAACGAGTTTGCATTGCGGCTTAGGTAATCTAGCGAATTTTGCATAACCTTCTATAAAGCTTTGTAAGTACTTTGCTCTCGCTCCCATAGTGTCAAATATGGTCGCCAATTTTTCTTCTTGTTGCCTTTCACACAAAGCTTTACCCGAATAGGCTAATGAGGTTATTGGTGCCAATGAATTATTCAGTTCGTGACTAATTAGCCTAATTACTTTTTTCCATGTGTTAACCTCTTGACGGCTGATTTCTTTGGTAATACTTTTAAATAAATATAAATTGTGTGTTCTGCCATTCAATAAAAATTGATTTTGAGTTAAATGATAGGTGTCATTGGCGTTAGTTTTTGGAACTGTAAATAATCCACTTAATCCTGATTGCACAGCGATAGAGAATGATTCAGGTTGATCATCTAATAGCTGATTAAAATTCAAACCATTAATTGAAACACCTTTTGATAATAATTCGCGAGCGGCGCTATTGCTATAAATTATAGATCCTGAGTCATCAATCAAAACTAATGATAAAGGTGTGGTTTGAATCACGGTATCTAATAGCAATTCTCTTTGATAAAGGTAGATGCGTTCATCTCTTAAAACAGCGCCAACCTTATTGTAAACTTGAACGAGATCGCCCAACTCATCACTTCGCGTTTTAGCTATGGAAACACTAAAGTCATTGTCCAAAAAATTTTGAAAGCCATCATTAAGTGCGAGCAAAACCCGATTGATCGGCTCCATATAAGTATGAGTAATCATTAAGGTAACGGGTAAAATTATGGCGATTGAGATTAAGCTAGACAAAAACACATCGTTTAACCACAGAGTTAACATGCCGACCATTGCTGTTATTAGCAAAATAACAAATGCGATCAATAACGATATTTGAGCCTCTAAGCTTAATTTTATTTTCAAAGGATTAATCTACAAAAGCTTTTACTAAAATAATAATTGTAATTCTAAACAGTCTCTCTTGGAATTGCGAATTTATCCATGCGTCTGTAGAGAGATTGGCGGCTAAGCCCAAGCTGCTTTGCCGTTTGCGAAATATTATTTTTGTTTTGTTGTAAAGCTTCAGTAATTGATTGTTTATCCGGTTCATTGATCATTGCAGTTTTGACTTTTACTTTGGTTGACTCAGGTAATCCCAAATTTTCACTCGAAATTCGATGATCGCTGGCTAATAAGCTTGCTCTTTTTATTACATTTTCTAATTCTCGAACATTTCCTGGCCAATCGTGTGCTTGCAATGCGAGCTCTGCCTCGTGCGAGAGACTAGTACTCTCAGACATAAAATTAAGCGCCAATGGTAAAATATCATCCACTCGCTTTGACAAGCTCTCTACTTTGATTTCTATTACATTTAGTCGATAATATAAATCTTCTCTAAATGTTCCCTGTTTAATTTCTTCAAGAAGGTTAGCGTTAGTTGCGCTAACCACTCTAACGTTAGTTTTTCTTGTTTGAGAATTGCCCAATCGCTCAAACTCACCCGTTTGCAAAACGCGTAATAACTTAACTTGACCAGATAAAGGCAAATTACCTATTTCATCTAAAAATAATGTTCCTCCATCTGCCGCCTCAAAACGACCAATTCGTTTTTTTTGCGCTCCCGTGTATGCGCCAGCTTCTGCGCCAAATAATTCTGCTTCCATTAACTCCGCTGGTAAAGCGCCAATGTTAACTTTAATGAATGGCTTATCTTTCACCGAAGAATTGGCTTGAACTATCTCTGCGATTTTTTCTTTCCCGCTACCATTTGGACCGGTTATCAATACCGATATGTCCGCATGGGCAATTTGGGTTGCCATAGTGATAGTTTGCAACATGGACTCACTACTAAAAATGGTGCCACACAAATCAAAACGACTAGAAAGAGATTGATGTTGTACAGATTTTTGACGTAGCATTGAATTGGTTTGCTCGCGCAATTGACCTAACTCTATTAAATTTTTCACGCTAGCGACTAACTTAGAGTCATCCCACGGCTTTGTCAGATAATCACTGGCTCCTAACCTAACAAGTTCAACTGCCGTTTCTAAACTTCCCCAAGCGGTTAACAATATTACTGGTAAGTCAGGGTTGGATTGTTGAATCTGTTTAAACAAACTGATCCCTTCTTCACCGGACGTAGTGTCTTCGGTAAAATTCATATCCTGAATCACTAAGTCGATCTTTTTTGTTTGTAAGAACAATAACCCTTGCTCTGGCGAGTCGGCATGTATGGTTTCAATATCGTGTAATGAAAACAAAATGTCTAACGCTGTTGCGATACCATAATTATCATCTATGACTAGTATACGATTCATTAAAAATTATCGACCTCAAATTTACCAATTGATTAAACGTGATGCTTTACTACATGTCTTCCTGACAAAGAAAGGAATTTGCAAGCTTTCAACACTTTTAGATTCCCCTTTTATCAGAATGACATTTGAAGATATTATAAATAGTTCACTACACACTCTGTGTTGCGACAGATGGAGAAATACTCGCCGCTTTTTGAGCAGGAATCCAAACAGCGATCACCCCTACAACAAACATCACTAATATACCCAGTAAATAATAGTACCATTCCGTAGACGGTACATTAAACCTTTGAGCCAAATAGATGCTGAAAAAGATGGAAAGTAACGACCCAACGGCAAGCCCCAGTCCAGACACCAGTATGTTTTCAGTAATAAAATAGCGTTGAATATCTATTTTTCTCGCACCTAGCGCTCTTCGAGTTCCAATTTGTTTTACCCGCTGACTCACATTAAAGCTAACAATTCCAACTATGCCTAATAAGGTTATAACAATTAACAAAATGATGACGCTCCATAAAATTTTTGTCATCGCATAATCGTCACTATAACTTCTATTTTTTATTTCTTTAAAAGAACGAAGGCCTGTGATCACTCTGTTCGGATTTCGTTCAATTAATTTTTGTTCGATAGTTCCTAAAAAGTTTGAAACTTGATCTTCTTCAATTCTAATCATAATTCTACTGAAATTATTAAGTGAAATAACTGGTAAAATTAAGTTGTCCATAAATAAAGAAGAACTCGGCCATGGACCCGCTAAAGTTTCTATAATTCCGATAATAGTTGCATTGGTTCCCCAAAAGTAAAGTTGACTTCCTAAAGCATCACCTTTTGGAAACATTTTGTCTGCAAGACTTTGAGTTACCAAAATCACTTTAGGCTCTACAAACTCTTTGCTATAAATTACTTCACTTTCTTTAAAATTTCTGCCGGATGCAAGCTTTACGCCTAGCGTATCTAACGTTTCTGTTCCACCTCGATAAAATCCAGAAGAGCGGTTTTCACCTTCTTCAGTTTCTTCATCGGTAATTGAAACTGTAGAGGCACTTCCACTTCCACTGATTGGAACCATGTTTGAGATAGATGCATATTTAACGCCCGGCATGCTTTTAATCAAATTGATATCAGCTTTAAAATTATTCTCCACATTATAATTTTCACCTATGGGGTTAATATTAAAAGCCACTAATTCGCTTTCTGCAATACCACTTTCTCTTTCCATCAATGCAATTCGTTGTTGTATGATACTAATAGAATTCACCACAACGGCAAAAGTGATTGCTATTTGCAATATCATAAGTAATGTCGCACTTTTGTGTCTGCTCAATGCGCTTAAAATTGGTCTAATTTCTAACATAATTTTCTCCTGCTTATTTTCTTTTTAAAATTCAGTAAAAGTAAATTGATTGTTACTGAATTTTTAAATAAATGGATGGATTAGTTCTGCAAATAACCCAAGCTGGATACATACCGGCGATGATGCTAGAGCCAATTGCAATTGCAATAGCTGAAAACATTAATGTCATATCCATTTGTACTAATTCATTGTAGTTTCGATACAGGCTTTTAACCCCCACTAACCCCAGTTGTGCGATCAACAAACCAACAATGCCACCTGCTAACCCAATTAATCCAACGTCGACAAGATGCTGAAAAAAGATGGTTTTAGTACTCGCCCCTAAAGCTCTGCGTACACCAACTTCTGGAGAGCGATTCAAAAATTTTGATAACAGCAATCCTAAAGTATTGATCATACAAACGGCTAAAAACATAAAGGCTAAGCCTACCAAAATGCTACTATCACTCGACACAACGGTATTATATTCTAACCACTCTTTGACATTTTTAAGTGATGGTCCTGCTTTTTCATGTGTAAATCGATCCAGCTTTTTTTGCTCTTCAATGTATCCGTTCAACCAATTAGTGAACTCTGCTTTTTGCTCTTCTGAATTAATCTCTACCCAAAATTGATTCCATAAACTTTCTGACATTAGTCTGTCTTGATAAGTATTTATAATTTCTGTTTTCCATCCATTGTTGTTTCCCCAACTAGGAAGTTCTAACACAGGTAAAAGTGAGAAAGGTATAAACAATCTTTCTGAGGAATTAAAACTACCATTATTCAAATCATAGAATCTGGGTGTTGGTTGCCAACGATCAATCACACCAACGACAGTGAAAATATTTTTATCTAAATTGATTTCTCGTCCAACGCTATTTTCGCCTTTAAACAGTTTGTCATTAAGCTCTTTATCAATCACTGCTACATTTTTCGCGGACACATCAATATCTTTATCCCAAACTGAACCGTAAAGAAAAGGTACGTTAAACATCGCAAAAAAATCACTATCTATTGCTCTTGCAGACTCCATAAAAGGCGTTTGCTCAGGATTAGTGGGGATAACAGAAAATCCAGTAGCCAAACTTCGCGTTTTCCGTGTCGGAATATTGGAAAGTTGCATATTCATTGCGTCTTGATATGTTACTTGATAGGGAAATTCATCAGACGTTTGACCGTTGGAATTACCTTCCCCGTAAGAATAAAGTTGTACGTGAAATAACTCACTGCTTTTTTCTGGAATAGGATCTTTTCCCATTAAATAGTTGACCGTTAATACGGTCATGCTCACACCAATACCTAAGCCGATTGCCAATACCATCAGCATAGTAATCATTGGAGTCCGTTTAATACTCAACCAGGATAATCTTAAATAATAAGTAAACATCATTTCCTCCTATGCTTCTGCAACTTTTGCTTCTTGATTAACATCAAGTACAGGTTGAAGTTGTTGATAGTCACTCACTTGACCGTCAACAATATGAATATTTCTTTGCGCGCGTCTCGCTAATTCAGGATCGTGAGTTACCATAATAACGGTCGTTCCTTGTTGATTAATTTCCTCCAATAGCTGCATAACTTGTCGCGCCATTAAAGAATCTAGATTTCCAGTTGGTTCATCCGCTAATAAAAAGCGAGGCTCTCCCGCCAAAGCTCTAGCGATTGCGACTCTTTGCTGTTGACCACCAGACAATTGAGAAGGTAAGTGCTTCATACGAGCAGACAAACCAACTCGCTCCAATGAATTCTCTATTCGCTGTTTTCTATCCTTAGCACTAAAACCGCGATACCTTAAAGGCACATCTACATTGTCAAACAAATTGAGATCGGGAATAAGATTAAAACTTTGGAAAATAAAACCAATTTTCTGGTTACGAAGCTGTGAACGTTGATTGTCATTTAGCTGACTCACATCCTTACCATCCAAGGTATATAAACCACTATCAAAGGTTTCCAACATGCCGGTTATATTTAAAAAAGTTGTTTTGCCAGATCCAGATGGCCCTGTCACCGCAACAAATTCACCTTCTGCGACCTCTAAACTAAAATCTCGCAGAGCGTGTGTTTCTACCAAATCGGTGCGAAATACTTTTTTAATGTTGTTCATTGTTAACATAATGATTTTCCTTTTTTAATAAGTTGATTAGTTTAAATTTAATATCTTTGCATCATTGACAAAATCGGTATTGGAAATAATGACTTGTGCACCTTCTTTTAATCCAGCGAGCACTTCGATCTTTTCGATGCTTCTAGAACCAAGTTGTATATCTTTTAAAATCGCTTGATTCTCTTCAACAACAAATATTTTTAGACCACCATGATGTTGCGTGAATGAACCTCTCGGCAAGTACAAAACATTATTTTTTTGTTCTAAAATAACGCGACTGGTTACTCTTTGGTTTTGTTTAATTCCCGGTGGTGGAGCTTGTGTAAAAGCCACTCGCCCTTTAACAACATTATTAGTTACTTCGGGCGAGATAGTCACAACGGATGCTGGGTAATTTTTTCCGTTGTACTTTACGTTAACTTTCATTCCAATTCCTAACTCATCCGAATAGGATTCTGGAATATCTATTTCTACCTGAAAGGCTGATAAATCAACAATTGTAATCAGTGGTTGGTTTAAAGAGACTGCTGATTTTTGTTCAACTGACCACGAACCAACAATGCCTGATACGGGAGCGGTAATAGAAAGAGCTTTCACGAGTCTTTGAGTATTTTCAACTAGTAAACGATACTGATTGAGTTCAGATTCTTTTGTTCTTAGTTCAAAAGCCAAATTTTCTTCATCCAATAATGCCTGTTCTTTTGAAAAGTTATATTTCAATTTCGAACGTCTCAAATCATCTGCAGCTTTTTCATAATCTAGCTGGCTAACCGCTTGTATTTTTATGGATTGTTGTGCTCTTTTAAATTCTCTTTTAGCGGCATCTAGGACCACTTCCTCTAATTGAACTTGTTGCTGATTTTTTATTTTTGATTGTTTTGACGCTATTTTTTGTCGCTCATATTCAATCTTAAGACTCTCTAATTTAGCTTTTTCTTGCTGTAATCGATTAGTTAGTTCTGGGCTGCTAACTTCAGCCAAAATATCACCCTTATTAACTATTTCACCGGGATTAAATAGTAGAGTCACGGTACCAACTGCTGGCGCATAGAGTTTTGGGCTATTTGCAGCGACAATATTTCCTTGTAGTGAAATGTCTCTAACAAACTCGCCTTGCTCTACCGTTGCAATTCGTACTCTCGATAAATCAACTGAAAGATCAGATGAGAACCAATTAGAGGTGACCGAATAAATAACAAAAATGCTTAGCAAAACAATAGAAGCAATAAATTCCAATTTAAACCATCGCTTAAATAAACTGGGTTTTTCGATAATGACATCTTGTGATGAGGTATCTTGAATCATAGTTGCTACTTAAATAATCTAGAGTTTCAGTTATAATTCTATTCAGCGATAAACGTGCCACTTTTTAGGCGCTTTGTAACTTATTGATTTATAAAGTTAATAATCTAATCGTAAGAATTTGACTGGGTACATGAGACGCTTGGACAATGTCCGATAAATCAATTCGGACATTTTCGGACAATTGATATAGGGAGATTAGTTAAGATGAATAATTCAAAGAGTGAGTCTATGAATAAAAATAAGATTAACCTCAATTCTATTGGACAAATAGCCATTGCAGTATCAAATCTAGACAAAGCTGTGGCCTTTTATCGAGATATATTGGATCTGCCTTTGCTGTTCGAAGTTCCTCCTAACCTGGCATTTTTTCAATGTGGCACCACTCGGTTAATGCTCACCACATTACAAGGCGAAGAAAAAGATCACCACACATCAGCAATTTACTATCAAGTGAAAGACATTAATCAAGTGGCTGCTGTGTTAGAAAATAGAGGGGTTGCTTTTGAAAGAAAACCTCAGTTGGCCGCTAAAATGGATGATCACGACCTTTGGATTGGTTTTATAAGAGATCCTGATGATAATTTAGTTGGGCTGATGGAAGAAATTCCTAACAAAAAGGCTTAATCTTTATCCAAAACTTATTTTTAAAGCAGAAAAACGGAATGATTTAAACACTTTCTTATTACAGTTAGATATAAGAAATGTAAAATAATCACCAATCGCTAAAACTCGTTGTAAAGTAACATTAATTTGTTTATTGTTGTTCAGCTTTGACGTAATTTACGCGCGGTCTAAGCTCTGCGTAGGTTATTCCCATCAAAACCGTGACGGAGTTCACACTATACAGCCTGTTGGATCTAAATGTTGTTTTGATTCATCTTTGTGAATTTACAATTCTGTAATTCAAAGATAAAAAGTATCAGTATTTGGACTAACTAGGTTTTTCTGCAAAATCCGCATAACTAACCTTAACTCCCAAATTTCTGTCAGAATTTAATATATTAGAAGTGGAGCAATCATGAGTAATTCTAGTTCGGGTTCAGAAAATAAATCGTTTTTCGCAACTAAAAAAGAGCAGTCAACAACCAGTAATGCTAATTCGCCAACGGTAGGATCACCATCAACAAGTGCACAATCTCAAGTTAATCAAGTGAAAGATAGCCTAGTCAAAAGCAATTCAGTGCTTGGCAAAAATATTAAATTTCGCGGCGAGCTCATTGGTACAGAAGATCTACATATCGAAGGTGTTGTAGATGGTGTGGTCATTATGGAAGGTCACAATCTTTCTGTTGGTGAAGAAGGTGTGCTTAATGCTAACGTACACGCTCAAAACTTAACCATTCATGGAAAACTAACCGGTGATGTTTTGGCCGATGAGTTAATTCAAGTTAAAACAACCGCCGTGGTAAAAGGTAATTTAACTGCACCAAGAATTCAATTAGATGATGGTGGTAAGTTCCGCGGATCAATGGATATGACGGATACCGATCAAGAGAAGAAAGATCGTTTAAATGATTTCAAACAAAAATTGGTTCACCCACACCTACCGGCCAAAAATGCCAAAGCTCCTTCAACAACTAGTGCATCCACCAGCTCTGATTCTGGCAAGAGCGCTAACAAACCAAGTTTTAATAAGAAATAACGCAACTCATTTAACTTTGCGTTAATAATTAGCCGATCATAATTTTTAACTTCAATATGATCGGTTAATCAACATAAGAGAAAACAAGTGTCAGAACATTATTCTTCCGCGTTAGCTACTCTAGTAGAAGAAATCCGGCACAAAAAAACTGTGGTTCTAGATTTAGGTTCTATCGAAACAGGATCAACCCAAGTATTTTTAGATCTACGTTGTAACTGTTATGTCGAAGATCTGAATGAATTTTTGCAAGATGTTCCCGCTGACGATCCTAGTCGATTTGATCTTCTTGAAGCACACCTATTAGATAAGCCGGACGGTTTAAAGTTTGATTATATTTTATGTTGGGATTTACTAAATTATATTGATCAAAAATTGCAGTCACACCTATTCAATTTACTTTCACCTTATTTAAAAGAAGGTACGCTTCTCCATACAATGCGTTACGTGAATGAATTTATGCCCGCTAATCCTGGACAATTTCGAATTCATAAAGATTTAAAATTCATGATGGATGAGAACACTAGTAACGATCAAATTAAAGCACCTGTTTTATCAACGATTCAAATGTTAAAAAATATGGGCGCATTTACATTACGCACCACTATCATGAACCAAAAAGGAATGCGCAATGATATTGCCGAATACTTATTTGATTATGGTGAATCCGCCGCACTAAAAAACTTAAAGAAAAATAATATTGCAGAAGAATCAAAGTACTCCAGTCAAAAATTAGCATTTGCAAACGTGTCTATGATCGGATTAAAAGAATCATTGAATCAACTTAATGTGATTGAGAATTCCAGCGTTCTAGAAATTGGTAAAAAAGGTGGCCGGTCTTTAAGAGTGTTAAACGAGCTCACAGAACATCTTTATGTGGAAGATATTTATTCTTCTCTGATATGGCAAAAAAAAATCAATAAAAATGCACCGACCTTTAGTCAAAACGCGCTTAAATTTAAAGCAGATGAAACTTTTAATTTAATTTTACTTTGGGATATTGTCAGCGTAATTAATCCCGCACAATTTGGCGCGTTTTTAGTCGCCATTCGATCACACTTACGCCCGAATGCAAAACTTCATTTACTTTTACCAATCAATTCTGGCGCCCCTAACAAACCACCAGAGTACGAAATAAATTCAGATTTTTCGGTTTCGGTTAGAGGTG
This sequence comes from Kangiellaceae bacterium, assembly GCA_049600015.1. GTDB lineage: Bacteria > Pseudomonadota > Gammaproteobacteria > Enterobacterales > Kangiellaceae. The sequence goes on along the minus strand of JBMYPE010000004.1, from coordinate 6,662 downwards.
ATATTTGTGGTGACCAAGAAAGAACTATCACAACCATGTCTCAACTGACTCGATTACTTCCTGGCTTTAAAATGAGCTCTTTTCAATTTGGAAATTTTTCTAGTAAAGATAAATTTTTGGAGTGTGTTTTTGAGTATACAAATTATTAGAATTGTTTTGTATGTTCTTAATTAAGCCTATGAGTAAAATTTTGAGTTTTGATATTTATAAATAAATCATGTAGCTTTACCAATTCAAATGACGATATCATCCAAAGTAAACATTAGACAGTTTCAGATGTTACTAAGTTACCTCGTCAAAAGGAGAACTATGATTTGTTTCAATCATCGTGAAAACCAGAGTATAGGGATCTGTAAATCTTGTGGTAAGGCTGTTTGTTCAGATTGCGCGATAGAGTTTAGTAAAGGTTTAGCTTGCTCAATAGAATGTGAATCGGATGCTAAGGAACTTATCGAGATGAATGAGCGTGGTAAAAAGCTCTACGGTATAGGGGAGTATAAAACCAATAAACTAGCATCTGGCGTTTGGGTTTGGCTATTGCTTTCCGGGGTTATGTGGGTCACAGCAGGAGTAAGCTTTTTTATGTCGCCCAAACCAAATTACACCTCAGCTGCAATGGCCGTTGTTTTTTCCATTATTACCATAATAGTGTATCGCTCAAGTAAAAGAACAGGACTAAATGTTTAATTACCGTCACTAACAATTAAAGCAATTTAATTGTTAGTTTCTTTTCGTTCACTACAGTTTTTAAGTATTTGCATTTTTTCTGCTGTATTTGCAGAGCGCCACACAAGAATTTCATCAACATGCCTATAACACCCTAAACAAACATCCTTTTCATCTAAACAACAATTACTCACACAAGGTGAACGTACAGCTTCATTTTCGTTCATTAACTTCTCCAAAAATCGGGAGAAAAAATCACCAACAAAGTAAATATTTCTAACCGTCCAAATAACATCGCGATTGATAGCACCCATTTTGATAAATCACTTAAACTTGAATAATTTGCTGCTACATCTCCTAAACCCGGCCCTAAATTATTCATGCATGCGGCTACAGCAGAAAAGGCTGTGACTTGACTCTCTCCATCAGCCATTAAAATTAACATAAAGATAAAAAATAAAACAACGTAAGTAGAAAAGAAGCCCCATATTGCTTCTACTATTTTTTCTGGCACCACTTTACTGCCAATTCTAATTTTTAAGATGGCATTGGGGTGAATGAGACGGGCTATTTCTCGTGTGCCTTGTTTAAATAATAGAATGATTCGAATAACTTTCATTCCGCCACCAGTTGATCCTGCACATCCACCAACAAAACTCACAAACAATAGAAGTACCGGTAGAAATACTGGCCAAAGTGTAAAATCAGTCGTAGCGAACCCTGTTGTTGTACCTATGGAAATAGTGTGAAAAATAGATTTAACTAATGCATCAGAAAATTCAAAGTAATCATGCGCAACCAATATGGCGGTAGAAATAATAATGATGATGAAAAAAATGGAACTATAAACTTTAAATTCTGCGTCTTGAAAATAACTTTCTAAAGTTAACCCTCTAACGGCTACAAAATGTAGCGAAAAATTGATTCCTGCAATAAACATAAAGAGACTGCAAATTAATTCAATGTTAGTACTTTGAAACCAACCTATACTCGCATCATGGGTGGAAAATCCGCCAATGGCGACCGTAGAAAAACTATGCCCAATAGCATCAAAAAGATCCATGCCAGCGCCCCAATAACTTAAAGCACAAACAACCGTTAACCCAAAATAAATAAACCACAACGCTTTAGCTGTACCAGCGATTCTAGGTGTTAACTTTGCATCTTTTACTGGACCTGGAGTTTCCGCACGATACAACTGCATTCCACCAATGCCCAACATAGGAAGAACAGCAACGGCTAAAACGATAATCCCCATGCCACCCATCCATTGCAACTGTTGTCGGTAAAAAAGAATTGAATGGGGTAAATTATCGATGCCAGAAATAACGGTAGCACCAGTAGTGGTTAACCCAGAAAATGATTCAAACACCGCATCTGCTATTCCAAAGTTTAAGGAAGGAGCCATTCCCAAATAAAGCGGCAAGGCTCCCATAAAACTCAAGCCACCCCAAAATAAAATGACCACTAGAAATCCGTCTCTGGTTCTTAGTTCGCCTTTGGCATTTCGTCTTGGGATAAATAAAATAAGACCGAGAACCAAACTAACAATAAACGCCGTAAAAAATGCAATGCCGCCACCATCTTTATAAAAAAGAGCGATTGCAATTGGTGGTATCATGGCAAGGCTAAAAATCATTAGCAAGATACCGAGTATTCTAATAATCACTTGTTTTTGCATTTACGATTACCAGTAGTTTTTATTTTTAAGCCGAGTTATCAATATTAATGATGATTTAGAAAAAAGTGAGATCAACTTGAAATAATCTTTCTACTTCGCCAACGTGTTTTTTATCAACTAAAAATAAAATGATGTGATCGTCAGTTTGAACCACAATATTGTGATGCGCGATAATCACTTTTTCATCTCTTACGATTGCACCAATGGTTGTTCCTTTGGGTAATTCAATATCACCAATCGCTTTGCCAACCACTTTGGAAGTATCTTCTGTTCCATGTGCAACAGCCTCCATTGCTTCTGCCGCACCGCGTCTTAACGTGTATACATTTGCAACATCGCCACGTCTAATATGAGTTAATAAACTGCTTGTGGTAGTGTGCTGAGGAGAGACCGCAATATCAATTTCTTTACCTTGTAAAATGTCTGTGTAAGCTGTGTTATTAATTAGCACCATGGTTTTTCTAGCCCCCATCCTCTTTGCTAGCATGGCAGACATAATATTTGCTTCATCTTTATTAGTGACCGCAATAAAAACATCCATATGATCAATATTTTCTTCAGTGAGTAAGTCTTTATTACTCGCATTGCCATGTAAAACAATGGCATCATCCAAATGGTCACTAATCGAGAGTGCTCGTTTTGCATCAGCCTCTATCAATTTAACAGAATAATCTTCTTCTAACTTTTTTGCTAAACCTAATCCGATATTACCACCACCAACGATCATTATTTTTTTATAAGGATTTTCTAGTTCTTGTAACTCGCCCATAATTTGTCTGATGTGATTACTTTCCGCGATAAAAAAGACTTCATCATCCGCTTCTATAACAGTATCTCCTGTTGGGACAATCGCTTTGCCTCGCCTAAAAATTGCTGCAACTCTGGCTTCTATATTTGGCATGTGAGATCGTAATGTTGATAAAGTATTTCCCACTAGCAAGCCGCCGTAATAAGCCTTTACTGCCACGAGACGCACTAAACCTTCCGCAAAATCCATCACTTGTAATGCGCCAGGGTTTTCTATCAATTGGTGAATGTGTTTAACCACTAGCTGCTCAGGACTAATCACCACATCAACCGGCAAATTGTCTGCATTAAATAATTTTTTTTCTTTTAAATATTCTGGCGAACGGATTCTAGCGATTTTTGAAGGGGTATTAAAAACAGAATAAGCCACTTGGCAAGCAATCATATTAGTTTCATCACTACTGGTGACCGCTATCACCATATCAGCATCTTCTGCGCCAGCTTGGCGCAAAATATTGGGATGAGAGCCGTAGCCCACTACCGTTCGTAAATCTAAATGATCTTGTAATACCCTGAGTTTTTTAGGACTGGTATCAACTAAAGTAATGTCGTTGTCTTCTCCAGCAAGACTAATTGCGAGAGTACCACCAACTTGTCCTGCACCAATAATGATAATTTTCATAATATTTAACTCTGAGAGAAACTTATCTTATCTCTTGTTTTTCTAACCCACAAAAATAAAAACCATCCATTTGTTGGTCACCCGGAAAAATTTGATAGCCCACACTTAATTTATTATGCTTTAAGGCGTTGTCTATCGTAACCGGCATTTCTATTATTCTAGCGTTATTTTTATCAACAAACCGATTAATTTGGTTTTCATTTTCCATTTTAAAAATGGAGCAAGTCGCATAGATTAACCTACCCCTAGGCTTTAACATTTTCCAAGCTGACTGCAAAATTTGATACTGGATATCCACTAATGGCATCATATCAGTTTTTTTGCGATGTATTTTAATATCTGGATTTCTACGTATCACACCGCTCGCAGAACAAGGTACGTCAATTAGAATTCTGTCAAATAGCTCGCCATTCCACCAGTTTTTAAAATCAAGAAAATCAGCATTGATTAATTGGATGTTATATTGCTCTGTATTCATTTTTAATCGCTCGAGCACCTCCGATATTTTTTCTAGCCTCTTTTCTGACATCTCTATGGAAGTTAAGACCGTACTTGGCTCTCTTTGCAAAATATGGGAGGTTTTCCCCCCTGGGGCGGCGCAACCATCTAGCACCCTTAGATTAGGTTTAAGATCCATTAAATCGACGACCAACTGAGCTGCTGGATCTTGTACTGTGACCAAACCGTCAAGAAAGCCGGGTAATTGATATACATCACAAGGTTTTTTTAACACGAGCGCATCTTTTGCAATGGCATGAGGTGAGGATTCAATCGCCTCTTTATGTAACAACTGTTGATACCCACTGAGGTCGATTAATGCAGAATTCACTCTAATCGCCATAGGTGCTCTTTCATTGTTTTCGATTAAGATCGCTTGGTATTTTTCTGGCCAATCTAGTTTTAATTGATTAATGATCCAGTTGGGATGGGAATAGAGGTAAGTATTTGCTTTATCAAGCTTTTCAGAAATCTCAGCCTGTCTTCTTTGAAAGCTTCTTAATATGGCATTAATTAATCCAGACGCCCACTTTTTTCTAATGTTTTTAGTCAATTCCACGCTTTCAGAAATGGCGGCGTGATCGGGTACAGATAAATATTTAAGCTGATAAATTCCAACTATCAAAATACAATAAACATCCATATCTTTTAGTTTCAATTGTTTTTCCAACAATTGATCAAGTATGGCTTTGATTTGATGATAAAACCGAAGACTTCCAAATAGTAATTGCTTTGCAAATGAAACATCCGAAGGGATCAAGTTTGAGCTAGTCGCAAGAAGTTCATTCACTGAGCGACCATCTTTGATCACTGCAAGTAACCACCATATAGCTTGTAGTCTCGCGCTAACTGGTCTCGCTTTAACCGAATTGGTGCCAGCGGAGTTTATTTTGGATTGATTATTTATTTTGGAATTTGGCATCAGGGCTAAACCAGTGAGACTTTCCGTTCAAAAACTGACTAATCTCCATTGTTTTGCTGCCATCGGCTTGTAAGTCTAGTATTTCCAAAAGCTGTCCGTCACCGCAAACAACTTTCATTGACTGTTTATCTTTTATAAATATTGTTCCTGGCTTCATTAGTTCGCTTTTTGGATTATTGGAAAAAGGTACGATCTTTGTTTTCCATATCCGAATGCGTTGATCGTTAACAAATGAAAAGCTGACAGGCCAAGCATTAAAAGCTCTGACTTGTTTTTCTATCACAGCGGCGGGTAAATCCCAGTTTATCTGGGCTTCACTTTTAGAAAGTTTTTTTGCGTAACTACTTTCAGAGTCCTTTTGAGCCTCACCTATACGCATGTTATTGGTGCTTCTTCTTTCTTTTTCGATTGCCCAATTAACAGAACTTAAATACTCTATCACTGCACTCGCACCTAAATCCGCCAGTCTGTCATTTAAGCTTGAGCCGGTTTCACTATCCGCAATTTGCAGTGTTTTTTTAAGTAGCATATTACCGGTATCTAGACCTTTATCCATTTGCATAATGGTAACACCGGTAGTTTTATCGCCGGCCTCAATTGCTCTTTGAATAGGTGCAGCGCCTCGCCATCTAGGCAGAATAGAGGCATGAATATTAATGCAACCAAATCTTGGTGTATCCAAAACATCCTGTGGTAATAACAGTCCATAGGCAACCACAATCATCAGATCCACTTTATAAGACTCTAACTGTTGTTGCGCAGTTACGCCTAGCTCGTTTTTCGATTCATCAAATTTAATAGGTTGTTCAACGGGAATGCCATGCTCCAAAGCGATTTGTTTAACTGGCCCAACCGATATTTTTTTTCCGCGACCGACCTTTCTATCCGGTTGGCAATAACATGCAACAATATTATGCCCAACGTCAATCAATGCAGTTAATACTTCTGCTGCAATATCTGGCGTTCCAGCAAAGGCTATTCTTAAAGGTGATTGATTCATATGGATTTTAATAGCGGTGACAAACTCACTATTTTTTCTCTTTTTGCTCTTTTAACAACTTTTTACGAATGCGGTTTCTTTTTAACGCAGAAAGATAGTCGACAAAAAGCTTTCCTTGTAAATGATCTAATTCATGCTGAATACATACCGCCAATAACTCATCTGCATCCATTGTAAACTCTTTGCCATGGCGATCTAACGCTTTAATGGTTAGTGATTCAGCTCGTTCTACTTTTGCATAAATACCCGGAAAGGAAAGGCAACCTTCTTCCATTTCTTCGACGCCACGCAACTCTTGTATTTCTGAGTTTATAAAAACTAACGGCTGATCTTTATTCTCTGATGTATCTAAAACAAATAAATGTTGATGAAAATCTACTTGAGTGCCGGCCAATCCAACGCCTGGAGCGTCATACATTGTTTCATACATATCACTTATTAACTTCTTTAACTCAGGATAGCTTTC
>JBMYPE010000003.1:0-24482 GCA_049600015.1 Kangiellaceae bacterium | reverse complement strand
AATAGATAGATTGGAGTTAGTACATCCAGCAAAATATCATCGTCAGCGCTTAAGAATACATAATCCTGTTTTTGATTGTGATGCAGTTGACTTTGTTGATAAAACTGGAAAGCGGAGACGCCCCCTAACGCGAGTAAAGCGCTTGAAACACTCGATTGTATAAACTGTCGTCTGTTCATGATGATTCCATAAAAAGTTTACATGCTCACTTATGTTTTTCTAAAAACTCAGGAACTCTTTGCACTAAATAATGTTCTGCTTTCCAAGGCCATTTTCCGTGAACAAAGCCAACATGCCCACCATTTTCACTCGCTTCCAAGGTCACCCAAGTAGACAATTCATTGCTTGACGGTAAAACAGACTCATTCATAAATGGGTCATCTTTAGCTTGAATAATTAGTGTTGGTTTTGCAATTGATTTTATAAACTGCTTTGAAGAAGCTTTCTCATAATAATCTGCGGCTCCTGAATAACCGTGAATGGGAGCAGTTACATAGTGATCAAAACGCCAAAAAGAGCTGAGAGAGTCTATCATCTTTTTGTTAGGTAAAATATCGTCACCATAATGTTTTAGTTTTTCGTGCGTTTTATTTCTAAGCGTTCGTAACAGGTGGTATTCGTAGATTTTTGAAAAGCCTTTACCGATCTCGGTTGCACATACATCCAATAACAAAGGCACAGAAATCGCAACTGCAGCTTTGATGGGAGCTTTATCCGCTAACTCGCCTAACCACTTCAGGGTAACATTTCCTCCTAATGAAAAACCTACTAAGTAGTCGATGTTAATATTTTTCAATAATAGCTTCTCGACCACTTCATGAAGATCCTCGCTAACACCGCTGTTGTAGCTGCGAAGCAAACGGTTGGTCTCTCCACTACAACCTCTGAAATGCATGACTATTATTTGCCAATTTCTTTTTTTCGCCATGGAAATCATTCGCAGAATATAAGGAGATTCAATAGAACCTTCTAACCCATGTAATAACAATAGTGTTGGTCGATCTTGGTTTTTATAAATATCTAGATCAATAAAATCATTGTCATCTAGCTCCATTCTAAATCTTTCAAAACCACCTAAGTCTGTTTTGGGTTTAAAAATGGTATTCCACAGCGTTTGTATATGTCTATTTTTACACCACCAAGGGGCTTGGAAAAGATGATTCATTTATACTAATTCTCAGCTATAAGCTAAAACTAACTCAGTTAGAATCACTTATTTGACACCAACATATTTATCTCAAAAGAGCCAAATTATAACCTTAAAACTAGCATTAAAAATTTAGTTCTAGTGGATTCATTTAAAAATTGACCACAAGTCACAAAAAACGCACATTTTAACCTAAAAATACAACCATTCTCTGGTTAACTGCTAAAATGATTAGTTAATTACAGTAAAAAACAATTTGTCGCTAGATAATAGTGAGAAATTAGTCTAAGTTTAAGCGAGAACTCATTGTTTTTAGTGGTTTTTTTGTATTTTAAGATTGTAAAGGCAATAATCTTTAGGTAGGCTAAAAGTTATCTGTAGAGATCTTTTTTATAAGAATTTCGCATTATCGCGTATTTAGGAGAGAAATGATGAATTGGTTAACCAAAACATCTTTAGGATTAAAAAATGTAATAGCGTTGGTTTCATTTATCACTATCAGCCTTATGCTTGGCTGTGGTGGTTCGAGTGATCCATTTAATAATACAAACACCACCACTGGTGGTGGCACTACAACGCAAGAAATAACAGTGTCTCTTCAGCTGGTATCTCAATCTACGGGGGCTGCTACGGGAACAGTTACTTCGTCTAATCCAGCGAGAGTCATAGCGACAGTTTCCGGAGCATCATCATCTGTTATTGTAACTTTTTCAACTGATGTTGCTGTAATACCTGTACCAACAGCCATTACTGATTCCAGCAATCAAGCGACGGTCGACCTAATTGCGGGTAGCACACTAGGAGCAGGAACAGTCACTGCGACTGTCGATGGTGCAGATCCTGCCACTATCGTTTACGCGGTTGGCGCGACTAACGTTCGCATGGGTAGCGGTACACCTTTTGTTGAAAATGTTGCACAAGTAGCAACAGCACAAATTTCTGCCGGCGGCACAACAACAGTTTCTGTAACAATTGTGGATGACGCAGGTGCAGTTTTTGTAGAGCCAGTAGACGTCAACTTTTCGTCTGCTTGTACAACAGCAGGAACCTCAACTTTAAGCTCTCCTGTCACCACGGTTAACGGTGTTGCATCCAGTACCTATCTTGCTCAAGGTTGTGTCGGTGATGATGGTATTAATGTGACCGCCAATGCAGGTGGTATTAATTTGTCTGCAAATGGCAGCGTCAATGTATTAGGAGCCGATGCTGGAAGCGTGGAATTTGTTTCAGCGACGCCTGAAAATATTGCGATTCAAGGAGCAGGGGGGATTGGTGGTTCTGAGAGCTCAATTATAGTGTTTAGAGTGAGAGATACGAATGGTAACCCTGTAAATGGAAGCTTAGTAAATTTTGAACTAAATACTGAACAAGGTGGAATAGAGATAAACCCAAGCTCTGCGACAACAAATTCAGATGGTTTGGTTCAAACGGTGATTAACTCAGGAACAGTCGCCACCACGGTTCGAGTCACCGCTTCAATTGACTCCACTACACCTGCCATTACTACACAATCGAGTAATTTAGTGGTATCAACGGGAATTCCAGATCAAGACAGCTTTACATTATCCGCAGAAACTCTAAATCCAGAAGCTTGGAATATTGATCGACAAGCTGTAAATATCACAGCGACTCTTTCGGATGCTTTTAACAACCCAGTACCAGATGGCACAGCTGTTTCCTTTACGACAGAAGGTGGTTCTATCGACTCATCATGTACCACTACGGATGGTACTTGTACCGTTGTTTGGTTAAGTGCAAATCCTCGACCTGAAGGAGAAACTTTGTCTGGCAATGGCGCATTACCGGAAGTATCAAATACTTTAGGACAAAAATACGGCGGCAGGGTGACTATTTTAGCTACTGCCATAGGCGAAGAATCGTTTCCTGACACTAATAGCAACGGCCTTTTTGATTCTAGCGAACAAGCAGCGTTTGCAGGAAATAATGTTAGTGGAAGACCTTATGACTTAAATGAAGCTTTTGTGGACCACAATGAAGATGGTGTTTTTAATCCAGCGATTGCAGGAGAAGCTGGTGGTGAGTTAGAGACATCCTTAGATTTTAATAATAATGGTGCCTATGATTCTCAAGATGGAGAATATAATGGTGTTTTATGTGGTACTGCGACAAATTGCTCCACCACTCAATCAACCAATGTTAGAGCTAGCATAGTATTGGTTATGTCGGGAAGCAATCCAGAATTGGCAGTATCGGTCACACGAGATGCTCCGGCAGCAGATGACAACGATGCTGTGGTTAATATTCAAGGTGAGTCTACGGGTTTTGCAACCGTTATTATTTCAGATTTGCATAACCAGCCAATGCCTGCAGGTACCAAAATAACATTCACACCTTCTGTAGGATCTATTGTGGGTCCAAGTAGCTATGAATGGCCTAACGACAATCACAATGGTGGGCTTGCGTTTAGCGTGTCGATAAAAGGGACAACTACTCCAAAATCCGGTAGTTTAGTTGTTGAGGTTGAAACGCCAAGTGGACTTAAAACTGCCTTTTCACCTATTACAATTAATATAACGTTATAGCCTATTCATTGGTTCAATAAAAAAGGCGCCTCTGGCGCCTTTTTTATTCACTATATTTTATTGATGATATTGAATACTAAATTCATGCACGGCATCAACATAAGCTTTCACATTTTCTGGGTCAATGGTTGGGTGAATACCATGTCCCAAATTAAACACATGGCCATTTCCTTTCCCAAATTTCCCTAAAATATCAGCTACTTCGTTTCTAATTTTTTCAGGGTTAGAATATAAAATACATGGATCCATATTTCCTTGAAGCGATACTTTACTGCCAATTCTAGCTCTCGCTTGATCAATGTCTATGCTCCAATCTAAACCAACACAATCCGCTCCTGCATCAGCCATTGATTCTAGCCACCCAGCACCACCTTTACTATAAAGTGTTACTGGCACTCTCTCTCCATTATTTTCACGTTTTAATCCACTGATTATTTGTTGCATATAATTTAAAGAAAAGTCTTTATAGTCTCGCGTGGAAAGCACGCCGCCCCAGGTATCAAAAATCATCACAGCATTTGCGCCAGATTCGATTTGAGCGTTTAAATAATCTGTGACTGATTTAGCTAAAACGTCTAATAATTTATGCATTGCTTGAGGGTTTTCAAACATCATGCCTTTTACTTTACCAAAATTTTTAGTGGTTCCACCTTCTACCATATAGGTTGCTAGCGTCCATGGGCTGCCAGAAAAACCAATGAGTGGGACTTCATTTTTAAGGTTTTTACGAATAGTGCTGACGGCATCTGTCACATAAGATAATTTATCTGCCACATCTGGAACGCACAGATTATTTATATCAGATTCGCTCACGACTGGACGCTCAAAAGCTGGCCCTTCACCGGTTTTAAAATAAAGCCCCAAGCCCATTGCATCAGGAATGGTTAAAATGTCTGAAAACAAAATCGCAGCGTCAAGATTAAAACGTCTTAAAGGTTGAAGAGTTACCTCACAGGCTAGCTCTGGATTAGTACAAAGAGACATAAAGTCACCTGCTTTTGCCCTTAGCGCTCTGTATTCAGGTAAATATCGACCTGCTTGACGCATCATCCAAACAGGCGTTCTATCAACGGGTTGGCTTAGTGCTGCTTTAATATATCTATCATTTTTAAGCATATTTCTGTCTTTAAATTATAGGGTCTTGTGATCAACCGGTTAGGTGGCGAGAATTTTACATTAGGAATAGAATATCTACTAGATAAAGATGTCAGATCAGACCGATAAAACTAAGAGAAAACAGGAAACTTACAGGTTTGATATTTCGGTCTTTATGGCAGCGATAGATTTAATCCAAGGATTTCCCTTATATTTCAAATTCTTGTATCTTTCCTTCGCCTCGTTGGCTTCTATCCGCCCCACAAATAAATCGCTGACCACTAGATAAAGATACCCGCTAGCTTGTCGTCGTCTGTATATATACATTTTGTCTTTAAGGGGATGAGCTGTTCTGTAGTCTTGTGCTTTTTCTAGTTGGCTTACACCAACCCACTGCAAAGAAAAATATGAGTTTGGTTGCTCAAGTAGAAGTTCTTCATCAATCGATAGCGAGACCCTTTTAATATCTGGTTGCTTAGTGGTTTCGCTATTCACAACTTTTGTTGGCTCGACTTTTAAGTCTGCGACTGAAGGCACATGGTCACTGACTTTTTGCTCGACTACTTTTTCTTTCTTCTTTGGCTTTTTAATTATTTGACCAGTACTTTTTCTTGATTGACTATCTTCTCTCTCTACGGTCGCTTCACGAAGCGTATTTATGTTTTCTTCAATTCCTTCCTTTTTAACTAAGTGCTCACCCGTATTCTGATTAGCTTGCTTTGTTTTACGTTTTTCAATCGTTCCAGTGTTAAGCGTTTCTTTTTTTACCTCCCTTGCTGTAGGGTTTAAAGACTCACTATCTACTTTATGATCGGAAATCTCATCTGGCGTAATCAATTGATTAATTTCATCTTGATAAAACAGTATGCTCGCAAAAGTTACGCCTAAAACCAAATAAACGAGCGACTTCCAGTAACTGGTTTCCGCAACTTCAGTTTGTTGTAGATCGACTTTCTCCTCAACCAAATCTGATTGCCAGCGCGATACTTGATACTCCAACTCTGCAGGTATACCTTTAGACAACTGCCAAAAATAATCTAATTGTTTTGTGCCATAAGCTTCTTCTACTTCATCCAAACTTAAATGGCTTAGGGATGAAACCATCGGAGCCACTTCACTTTTTTCAATTGCTTCTAACTGAAAAACGACACACATTTCTTGATGCTTTTTAAACGTATTTGTGAAACTGATGTTTTTTGGTAACGACTCGTCACCGGACAAAAGTAAAAATAAGACAGACTCTTGATGGTTGATTTGGTTTTGATTTAAGCCTAATAAACTATTTAAACTCTTATTTGATAATAAGTGTGCATTGTCGATACTGATCAGAGCTTTCTTTCGTAAATTTGTTCGAATACTTTGTTCAATGTATTCGAAATTATCTTGAGGGCCACTGGGCAATCCTAGCTGTAAACAAATTACCTTTTGCAGTTGCGTTTCTTCAATTTCCATAGCAGCATCAATCTGCGCAATATGTACTTCATTTGCTAGTCTTTCTTGAAGTTGATCTAAGGTGAACGATTTTCCTATTCCTTTTTCGCCCACAAGCACGGCCACTAGCTGTGAAAACCTGACTTGATTTTCAAGCGAGTCTAACAATTGGCTTTTTTGAAGGCTAATATAGTTTTCCATTATAGGTTTGGAATCCAACTATTGTGCATAAATTAATAAGGAGTGGAAATTATTTTACAAATTAGTTAGCAGTATATTCCTCAATGACACTTGCTATCAAGGTTTTGTCGCTCTCTTCTACTATGATTGGATTGTGCTCGTTGACCAATACTAATCTTAACGAATCTGTTTGGTTCTTTTTATCTTTTGCCATCACGTTCAAAAAGTCTGTGACAGAAAAAGACAGATCGCTTTTTATAGGCAGCTTTAAGCTTGTTAGAATCTTAATGGCAGTATTTAAGGTTTCTTGTTCTAGCAGTTTCTTTTTAACACTTAACGAAAGAGCCATAACCATCCCAATAGAAACTGCTTCCCCATGTAAATAATGGGTATACTGAGTTAATGTTTCTAATGCATGAGCAAAGGTGTGACCTAAGTTTAGAATTGCCCGTTTGCCCATTTCTTTTTCATCTTCTGCAACAATAGAGGCCTTCTTTTGACAGCTCAAGTAAATAATATCCGCCAAAACGTTTCTCTCTCTACTGAGAAGTTCATGATGTTTATGCAATAATAATTCGAGAATGTTTAACTCACCTAAAAAGGCATATTTTACCACTTCTCCTAGCCCTGAAATATACTCTCTATCCGGCAAGCTAGCTAATGTATCGATATCTATGATCACTTGCTTAGGTTGATAAAAGGCACCAATGAGATTTTTACCGGCTGTGTGATTGATTGCTGTTTTACCCCCCACTGAGGAATCTACTTGAGATAATAATGTGGTTGGGATTTGAATTAAATTCATCCCTCTTTGAAAACTAGCAGCTACAAATCCCGTTAAATCGCCGATAACACCTCCACCTAACGCAATAATGAGATCATTTCTTTTAAAATTATTTTCGATTAAATAATCTAATAATAAAAAGAAACTTTCCTTATTTTTATTGATCTCACCATCTTCAATTTGAATAGAGTGAATGTTTTCTGTTCTTAATCCGTGCTCAATGAGATTGTATTCGAGCTGGTCGTTATAGAGGGGGGCAACTATAGGATTAGTCACAATGAGAGCTTTACTACCAGTAAACCTAGTTAAGAAATCTATTTGTTGTGAAATTAGCGAAGAACCTATATAGATCGAATAATCTGCATCTTTAAGGTTAACCTTTAGACTTCTTGAGTGAGATACATTGCACATAATTGACCGATTAGGGCGCGAAATTTGTCGGCGAATAAACGACTGTGATCTTAACTCTCATTGACCTGAGATGCGATTTTATTGGCGACCGATTTAATTGAGTTTTCATTGGTTGCAACAATAACATCCGCTATCTCTCTGTATTGTGCATCTCTTTCAATGTGCAAATTTCTCAGGGTTGATTCTGGATCATCATTATTTTGCAAGAGTGGCCGTCTTTTATCTTTTCTAGTTCTTTCTAACTGTTGTTCTATGGATGTTTCCAAATAAACAACAATGCCTCGGCTGGCTAAGAACGTTCTATTTTCTGGCGTGACTACGGCACCGCCACCTGTTGCCAATACAATTCCTTGACGTCCGGATAACTCTTCAATTATTTCCTTTTCCCGTACTCGAAAACCTTCCTCTCCTTCGATATCGAAAATCCAATCGATGGGTGCGCCAGTTCGAGATTCAATTTCTTGATCAGTGTCTAAAAATTCTAAATGAAGTAATTGCGCAACTTGTTTACCAATTGTTGTTTTTCCGGCACCCATCGGCCCAACTAAAAATATATTTCTTTTACCTTTCATATTGTACTTTCTTTTCTTTAGTTTTCATTGTTGATTGTTTATCTCGATTAGTGCCTATTTTGCCACAAATATTCTGATCTTTGCTTTTTAACTTTGTAGATGATTAATATTTGAAGGCCTAAAACACAAGAACCCGCCAAAGCGGGTTTTGCTATATTATACCAGCAATACAAACTGTGGAATTATTTTAAAGAATCTTTTACTATTTTAGGTGTTACAAACATCAAAAGCTCTTGCTTAGATGACGACTCTCTGGTTGATCTAAACAATGCACCTATTCCCGGCAAATCCCCTAAAAGTGGCACTTTAGTAACATCTCTGTTGACTCGCTGCTGATAGACTCCACCCAATACAATAGTTTCGCCATTATCAACTAAAACGCGCGTTCCAACTTCGCGAGTATTGATAGCAGGACCAAATAAAGTATCTTCACCACGAGTATCTTGGTTAATCTGCAAGTCTAAGATTATACGATCATCTGGCGTGATTTGTGGAGTAACTTTTAGACCTAACACAGCATCTTTAAATGAGACTGTAGTGTTACCGGCTGAGCTTGCTTGGAGGTACGGAATTTGTTCTCCTGATTGTATGTAGGCTTCATTATTATTGGTAGTAAATACTCTGGGAGATGCTATGACTTCCCCTCTTGATTCACTTTCTAACGCAGAAAGTTCAACATCCAATATCGTCCCTTCTACCAATCGAGCGAATGTGAGTCCGATGGTTCCTGCAGCATCAGTAAGTGGTAAATTTACAGCAAGACTTCTATTTTGTGGGTTTCCTCCAAAAAATAATGCATCACTAGCGGCTTGGTTCCCGCTCACAGCTCCGTCACCACCTAAATCAGAAACACCAAACCGAACACCTAAATCGTCTGAAAACCCATTATCTGCAACGACAATTCTTGATTCTATCAACACTTGCCTAACCGGTATGTCTAAGCGATTAACCATCGCTCTTATTTGTGATAGTTTTTTGGCAGTATCTTGTACAATCAAGGTATTTGTTTTTTCATGGACCGCAACACTACCCCGAGGGCTTAAATATTGCGCTCCTTTAGTTAAAATGAGAGCTGACAACTCCTCTGCCTTGGCGTAGTTAACTTGAATAAATTCAGATTGCAAAGGTGCCAGTTTTTCAATTTGATCTTCTGTTTCTAGTTCTAACTTTTCTCTCGCCGCTATTTCGTCAGCTGGAGCAATGAGCATGACATTACCGTTTTGTCGTTTCGCCAAACCTTTAGTTTTAAGAATTAAATCTAGCGCCTGATCCCAGGGGACTTGATTTAATCTTAACGCGATAGAGCCTGAAACTGTGTCACTTGTGATCATGTTGATATTTGTAAATTCAGACAAGATCGTCAATGCTGATCTTACTGGAATAATCTGAAAATTAAGGGATAAGCGTTCGCCGGTATAAACAGGCTCACGGAGCTTTTTCTGTTCAATCTCTTCAGCTGTTAAAGGTTTTAACTCTATAATAAAAGCATTGTCCGCTTGATAAGCCAAATACTCATATTCATCACCAACGGTATCAACGGCTATTCTTACATTATTTCCAACTACGCTAGTCGCGATAAATTTTGCGGGTGTTGCAAAATCAACGACATCTAGTTTTCTCACCAATTCTTCTGCAATAGTAGCGTCAACAAAATCTGCTAATACAGTTCTGCCTTCTTTTCTAAGATCGATTCCCACATTAGAGTTTCCTAATTCAACAACAACGCGGCCTTCACCTGCTTCACCTCTTCTAAAATCAATATTTGAAATATCTTTACCGCTATAGTTAGATGAAGTGGTATTACTAGCAGCAACTGCTGATGTATTTTGCGACGAACTTACTTGATTAGATACTTGTTGTTGATTAGAACTATCATTTGCGCTAGAACTCTCAGTTCCGTGACCAATGGTTAATACCAGATCATTGCCGTCTATGCGAGAAGCATAAGGAGTCATTTCAACTAAATTGACCACCAACCTTGTACGATTACCGGCCTCTACTGCAGTGATACTTCTTGTCACGCCAACACCAACGCTCTGTGTTTTCTTTTGTAATGAGGATGTTACGCCGGCAAAATCCATTGCTATTCTTGCTGGATTGATTGTCGTAAATTCTTTAAAACTCGGTGGAGGTGAATCCATGCTCACTCTAATTTCCACTTTATCGCCTGGTAATACAGAGAAATCAATATTATTTATTTCTGTAGCAATAGCCGCATTAAACAAACTACTTATGAACAGCATTAAAATAATTGATGCACGATTGGTCAACCTTTGGGTTACCATATTCTTTACTCCCCACTTAGACTTTTTATCTTGTCTACCGATATTCATATAATCTCCTACTCGCTGACTTAATTCTTGCCCGCTATCCTTCAGCCAGCGTTAAAAATACTTTTCTCTGTTCCCAACAACCCTTACTATCAGGAACTAAAGTAGTAATTTCTATTTGTTGTTCCGAAATCCCTAAAATCTGCCCATGGTTAATGCCTAGATACTCTCCGGTTTTAACGCGCACTACATTTCCACTAATTGGCCCAGCTGTCATTCTTATTAAACCCCACTCTTTTCCAGGTCTTTTTAATATTCCGACCATTTCCATAGAGTCTAAAGAATAACGCTCTAAATCTTCTCTACGTCTTTCTGGATCAGGGCGAATCGCTTCATCACACCCGTCATGTAATAACTTGAGTTGTGCTTCCAATTCAGGTTCCATATCTGCGAAAGGACTACGTAATGTTGCAGAGGAATAATCGTGCGGTTGGTAAACTTTGACATCTGGCATTGGCTCAATTCTGCCAGGTGGTTTTGCTTTGATGGTATCAACCCACGATTGCAAGTCGTCCGTATTTCCGCCACAAGAAACTACGAGTGCGGAGGTACAAATAACGATAAATGTTCGTACTGAAATGTTTAATTTGGGAAATAGATTATAGGAAGTCGACATTAACTTTCTCCCGAATCTGCGCGGTAAGTTTTAGCTGTTACTTGCATAATTAACATTCTTTCGCCTGGCGAGCTTGTCACTTCTCCATCGCCTGCTTTAATACTAAAATCATGTAAGGTAACAATTCGAGGTAACCGGGAAACTCTAGATACAAAATCCGCAATTTGGTGATAGCCTCCCGACACTTGAATTTGAATTGGCTTTTCGGAGTAAAACTCCGCATCTTTTTCATCTTCAAACCCTAAAGAAACTATTTCACAACCAGCACCAGTCGCTGCGTAGGAAACTTCATCTAGAAGTTCGGCCATTTGATCTGCTTTTGGTAATTGTTGTAAAAGCGTCTCAAAACTTTCTTGTATAGTTTTCATTTGGCGTTTGTAAGCATCTAAATTCACTGCCTTAGATTGCTTTTTTTCAAACTCTTTTTTTAACTCTATTTCTTTACGCTCGATGGTCACCAAACTATTTCGTTGATCGCCAATAAAAAGGTAATAGCCTAATCCAACTACAATACTAAAAACGATTAAAACCATAATGGCTTTTCCAACCAATGGCCACGAGCCCATATTGTTGAAATCAATATCGTTAATGTCAAAATTCTTTAAGTCATCAGCATTCATTATTTGTCGCCCTCGCTATTTGCGTTGGGTGACGTCACTATTGCACTCAATTTAAAGTGTTTACGACCGGCACCAGAATCTTTGTCTTCCGCGATGTCGTCTATATCCGGCTTTCTAATCCATTGAGAGGTAGCCAATGCACGCATAAAATTAGAAATTCTGGGTGAAGATTCCGCAACGCCTGTAAAAAAGACACTATTTCCTTTTCTGTCTATTTGCTCCAAATTCATTCCTTCAGGCATTTTTGTGACTATTTCATCGAATAAATGAACCACTTGCGGTCGACTTTTTTGCAAATCTTGAATTAACTCCATTCGATCAACTAGCTCTTTTCGCTCTTTTTCAAGTGTCGTTATTTCTTTTATCTTAGTGTCTAATTGCCTGATCTGAGTTTGTAAAAAGTTATTCCTTGAACGCTGGTTATCAATTTCATTACCAAAATAGCTAAATACAGAATACATGATCAAAATGCCCAGAACTGCTATTAGTCCCAAAACACTCACAAACTGGCGTTGTCGTTCGGCACGTTCTTCTTCGCGCCAAGGTAAGAGGTTAATATTAGCCATTAGTCAAAACTCCTTAATGCTAATCCGCAGCAATTGACTAAAGATGGCGCATCTGAACTTAAAGCCTGCGCGTTTACTCTAGCTGAGAGAGACATATCTGCAAAAGGATTAGCGATTGAGGCTGTTGTACCAAGCCTTTCCTCAATCATTTCTTCTAGTCCATCAATCACAGAGCACCCACCTGCCAACACTATATGATCCACTTCGCCATATTGACTTGAACCATAAAAAAATTGCAGCGAACGACTCACTTGTTGAATAATTGCTTCTTTAAAAGGTTCTAAAACTTCTGGCTCGTAATCATCAGGTAAGCCTCCTTGTTTTTTTGCCATTCCTGCTTCTTCAAACGAAAGACCATATCGTCTTTGAATTTCTTCAGTCAATTGAGAGCCTCCAAAAGTTTGCTCTCTGGTGTATATAGTATTGAAATCTTCTAAAACACTTAAACTGGTATTTGTTGCACCAACATCCGCCACCGCAATTATTTGTCCTTCACCTTGATCAGGTAATTGGTTGGCTAACAATCTGAAAGCTCTTTCTATCGTGTAGGCTTCTACATCAACCACTTTAGCCGACAAACCTGCCAACTCAAGCGCATCGACTCGGCTATAAACGTTTTCACTCCTTGAGGCAGCCAACAAAACATCGACTTTATCTGGTACCTTTTCGGATTCTCCGATCACTTGAAAATCTAGTGCAACTTCTTCTAAGGGGTAGGGGATATACTGATCTGCTTCTACTTCAATTTGGCTTTCCATTTCATCTTCACTAAGATCTTTGTCCATTTGAATGGTCTTAGTAATCACCGAAGAACCAGCAACCGATACAGCAGCATGTTTAATCGAAGTGCCCGAGCGCTTAATGACTCTTTTTAATGCTTCACCCACTACTTCAGGATCACGAATATCTCGATCGGCCATCGCATCCTGCGGAAGTGGCTCAACAGCATAACTTTCTACACGGTATCTTGAGCCCACCTTACCTAATTCAATTAGTTTGCATGCGGTTGAGCTAATATCAATACCGACTAAAGCTGTCTTTTTCGAGCCGAATAAATTTCCAAGCATAATCTAAATTTTTCCTATCATTTTATCCAGTTACAGCTGATAACTCTGGTTTCACTTTAAATAATAGCTCTAACTATAAGAAATTTCACCCTTTTTTTATTTTTATATAGCTCTTTTAGTGACGATTTACCCACTTTTTAATCATTTCTATGACCTAGCTCTCGATTTTGTGAGGTCTCATATAAAGCATTTAGTAAGGTAAGTGACTAAATTTTAGACTAAATATCACAAGTTGCAGATTATTTATTGAATTTTATCTCCGAGAAATTGTGCACAAATCCAGCCTTTAAAATAAAGTTTTGGTTAAAGCCTTGAACAATTACCGCTATACTCTGTCCGAATAACCACTATGGCAACTAAACTGAATTCTAGGTATGAAACGAATCACAAAGCTTGCACCTAAATTTGCATATATCGTGATGCTGTTCACATTACTGTTTGGTATGGGAATTGCCGGACTTTATTTAGCGGTCGGACCAGGCTTGCCTGAAGTAGAAAGTATTCGACAAATCCGTTTGCAAACACCCATGAGCATCTATTCTAAAGACGGGCAACTTATCAATGAGTTTGGTGATATCAGACGGATTCCAATCACGCTCGATCAAGTACCACAAGACTTTATTAACGCACTACTTTCAACCGAAGATGTTCGGTTTTACCAACACTCAGGTGTCGATATAAAAGGGGTAATACGTGCAATTTTTAAGCTAGCGGCAACAGGCACAAAAAGCCAAGGCGCAAGCACCATTACCATGTTAGTGGCAAGAAACTACTTTTTGACCAGAGAAAAAAGGTTTTCTAGGAAATTTACTGAGATGTTTGTTGCTTGGAAATTAGAATCAGAATTGTCCAAAGATGAAATTTTGGAAATATTTTTGAATAAAATCCCTTTTGGTCACCGTTCAGCAGGTTTAGGGGCAGCCGCTGCGGTCTATTACGGAAAAAGTTTAGACGAACTAAGTTTAGCGCAATTAGCAACATTAGCGGGGATCCCAAAGGGACAATCCGTTTTCAACCCCATTAGCTACCCTGACAAAGCCCGCAGCAGACGAGAACACGTACTAGGTAGAATGCTAAGCCAAGGACATATCAACAACGAACAGTATACAAAAGCGAACAACTCTCCTATTAAAACCTATAGGCACGGTGCAAAAACAACCGTGAGCGCCCCATATATTGCGGAAATGGTTCACATGGAAATTATTAAGCAATTCGGGCTGGAAACAGCACATAGTGATGGTCTTAAAATTTACACCAGCATTGATCCAACTCTTCAAAGCTATGCGCAAAACGCGCTTAAAGAAAGCTTAATGGAATACGACCGTAGGCACGGATATCGACCAGTAGAGCAGAGTTACGAAATTAATGATAGTACCTCAAAAACTGAAATGCAGACATGGGTTTCTGATATCGCTCGGATAGGAAATTTAATTCCCGCAATTGTAACGCTCATAGAAGAAGATTTTGCAAAAATCATGTTAGCCGATGGCTCTGAAGGACATATAAATTTTTCGGATTCTAAGTGGGCTAGAAAATATGTTGATGAAAACCACCGAGAATTTGGAAAAATTAAAACCATGTCTGATATTGTTCAAGTTGGAAATATCATTCGAGTTCTTGAAACTGACGAAATTTTAGAAGCACCCGAAGCGCTTGATAAATCAAGTGAAAACACAACCGATTCAAACACAAAAGATGCAAATGAAAATAGCATGTTAGACGAGGAGAATCTGGCACTTAACGATGAACTGGATATGGGCGAACCCATGCCAACCAGAATATACCTACTATCTCAAATCCCCGATGTAAGTGGTGGATTTGTTGTGTTAAACCCAAAAAATGGAGCAATCGAAGCACTTTCGGGCGGCTTTGATTTTAGTAAAGATCAATTTAATATGGTTACACAAGCGAGACGACAGGTGGGCTCTAATATAAAACCTTTTCTTTATTCATCGGCTTTAGCAAAAAATTATACGGCTGCATCATTAATAAACGACTCGCCTATCATTGCCTCTGATATTTCCGCAGGAAATTTTTGGCGACCAGAAAATGACAATGGAAAATATAGAGGACCAACTACACTAAGAAGCGCACTTCGACGTTCAGTTAATACCGTGGCGGTAAGATTAATCAATAAAATTGGTCCACGCTACGCCAAGCAGTATATCGAATCAATTGGCTTTCCCGGTAAACACATGAGACCTTTTCCTTCGTTGGCGCTAGGCTCTGCTTCTTTTACGCCATTAGAAGTCGTGTCAGGTTATGCGACCTTGGCGAATGGAGGATTTAAAATATTTCCTTGGTTTATCGAGCGCATAGAAGACAGCAAAGGTGAAATCTTATTTCAGGCAGAACCGGTTACCGTTTGTACAGAATGTATTGAGATGCTAGAGCAAATTGAGCAGGAAAAAAATCTTTTAGCGGAACTACAAACAGAACTCCCAGAAGATTTACAATCTAGTTCTGAGGCCAATGAAATAGATGCTGAGATAACAGACGAAGCTTTAGCAGAAGATTTGCTGCCAGAAAATTCTATTTTGCCAATTGCGAAAGATAAAATAGCGCAACGGGTTATAGATGAAAAAAACCTTTATATTCTAAACAGCATGCTAAAAGATGTGATACATAAAGGAACCGGCTGGACACCGCTTAACAGGATCAAAAGTCCACTACTCAAACGTCAGGACATTGCTGGTAAAACCGGAACAACTAATGAAAATAAAGACGCATGGTTTTCGGGTTATAACTCTAGGTATGTCGCCTCAGCTTGGGTTGGCTTTGTTGATCATGCTAAAAAATTAGGTAAAAGCGAGTTTGGCGGACGAGCCGCTTTACCGGTATGGGCGAAATTTATGGAAAAAGCATTAGATGGCATGCCAGAAACTCATCCACCTCGTCCTGATGGATTAATTGATGTGAGAATTGATTTAGAAAATGGAAAACTTGCAAGCGCGACCACGCAATCATCTGACTTTGAAATATTTAGAATCGAAAATGTCCCAACAGAGTACTCAGAAACACATGAAGAAAACCCTTTTGACCTCATGGAGGCTGAACCTATAGATACCAGTGAAGAAGAGGACGAAGCAGAAATCGATTTCTAAAACTCATCACCATTTCGAATTAAATAAATTCTTATCGTCCGCCTGCAATATCGACGAAACTACCTGTGATATAACTCGCTTCACTAGATAACAAAAACCCAATTGACCTAGCCACTTCTTCCACAGTCCCACCGCGACCTAATGGAATGGAGTTTTTCAGCCGTTTAATTCTATCTGGCTCGCCACCATCAGCGTGCATTTGCGTATCTATAAAACCAGGCCTAACGCAATTAACACGAATATTTTTATTAGCAATTTCCAAAGATAAACCTTTAGTTAATGTATCAATTGCACCTTTAGATGCTGCGTAATCAATATATTCATGGGGTGCACCTATTCTCGAAGCTGCTGAAGAAACATTAACGATTGAGCCTCCACTTTCCATTCTTTTGATCGCCTCTCTACAACATAGAAAATAGCTAGTGATATTGGTGGTGAGAATTTTATTGATTCGTTCCGCTGACATTTCACTCAATCGCATTTGTGGTAATAATATACCTGCGTTATTCACTAAATGAGTGATTCTGCCTAAAGAATCATCGATAGTTTTAAATAGCGTAATAACATCTTGCTCAATTGAAACATCAGCCTGCACCGCTAACGCGTTACCATTGATTTGGTTTATTTCTGCAACAACATGTTCAGCAGCCATGCGATCTTGAAAATAGTTAACACAGACTTTGTAACCTAAAGTAGCGAGGTGCTTTGCTGTCGCGGCTCCTATACCTCGGCTGGCACCAGTTACTAAAACAATTTTATCATTTTTATGTATAGTCATTTTAAATCACATTAAATTGATGAAACTACTCAGCTATCTAAATTGAAGCGATTGGTTTTGAAATTACGCACTCCCTTCTTTTTCAATCACCAACACTCTTACTTCTCCAACGGGATGTGCGACATGTTCAGTTCCAACGTCCGCATAAAAAATATCACCCGTGTTTAATCTGACAATTTTGATTTCATTATTTTCTTTGTAATGCATATCCACTTTACCCTCCATAACTGCAAAGACTTCTTGCCCGTCATTTACGTGCCATTTGTATGCTTGATCGGTCCAATGAAGCTTAGTGGTAATACCATTCATATTGGCAATTGGTAACGCATCCCATGCATTATTTGGATTAAAGTTTTTACTTTTTATTATTTTCATTTTTTAGTTTAGTATCGAGAATGTTTATTTATCTAAACCAACGCTTGGGGTTTATTGGTTTTCCTTTATGGCGTAGTTCAAAATAGAGTGCTGGCTGTTTTTGCCCGCCGCTCTGTCCGGTAATGGCTATAACATCGCCAGACTCGATGTAATCGCCCACTTCGCGGTAAAGTGCTTGATTGTAGCCATATAAACTCATAAAACCTTTCCCATGATCTACAATTAATAACAACCCGAATCCTCGTAACCAATCAGAATAAACCACTCTGCCGTGAGAAATAGCGAGCACTTCTGCACCTTCTTTTGCGGCAATCATTACGCCACTGCTTCTTTGACCTTGTTTTCGACTACCGTATTTTTGAAGTTGTTTGCCTGTAAGTGGCCAATTCATTTTTCCTTTATAACTTTGAAGCCCATTCAGCTCTCTTGTGAATACAATTTCTTCAACGGTTTCTACTACGGAATCGACTAGTTGTTGTAATTCTTGTGCATTGATTTCTAACTCTGTTAGCGTGTCACTTTTGACGGAAATTTCTTGCTTTAATTGGTTAACCAATTTTTGTCTTTTTATTTTTAATGATGTTAGTTGTTTTTGTTCATTTAACTTACTCTTTTTTAATAGTTCTAATTTTCCAATTTCTTTAGTGATACTTTGATTCACTTTTGATAAATCTGTTAAAGTTTTTTGTAGTTCTTTCACTTGCTCACTGCGCGCTTTATTCATGTAATCATAATAAATTAACATTCTACCCAGTTCATCTGGATCTTGTTGATTGAGTAAAAGCTTTAAATACTCTTGTTTGCCATTCATATAGGCTGATCTTAACTGCTTAGCTAACGCTTGCTTTTGAGCTTTACGATTGTGTTCAAATTGAGATTTCTGCTTATCAAGATTTCTTAATTCATTTGTTTTGTTTTTTATTTGTCTTGATGTCGACTTTAAAATTTTTGCCACAGTAGCAATATTTTTTTCAGATATTCTTAGTTGTTTTAAAGCGTTTGACTGTTGTTTACGTTTTAATTTAAGGCTTTTTTGTAAATCGGCAATTTCATTCTGAAGGATTTCTAATTCGCTTTCTACTTGCTGTTGCTGTTGTGCTTTTTGCGCGTCAATGTCTTCCATGTCTGCAGCAGCTATTTTGATCGAACGGGTTTGAGATTGAATATCTTTGAGGTCAGATTGTGCAACCAATGGCGCGTTCACAAAACTAAGCCCCAAAAAAATCGGAGCCATAAAATAATAAGGAAAACGTTTTGTGTTATAAAACAATTTTTAATCGACTAACTGCATTAAAGGTTTGCCTGTCATTTCACCTGGAATAGGCAATCCTGCAACATAAAGTAGCGAGGGTGCAACATCTGAGAGTACGCCTCGTTCTGTTGTCGCAACCGCTTTTTTACCAACATAAATAAAGGGAACTAAAAAATTGGTATGGGCTGTGTGAGGTTGACCTGTTTTATAGTCACTCATTTTTTCCGCATTACCATGATCCGCAGTTATCATTGCCTGACCACCATGATTTTGTAATGATGTGACAATTTTGTCTAAACATGTATCTAGAGCTTCAATAGCTTTTACCGCGGCATCAAACTTTCCAGTATGTCCTACCATATCGGGATTGGCGAAATTACAAATGATAAAATCATACTCACCACTTTCTATCGCATTTACAAATTTTTCTGTTAAAAGTGGCGCATTCATTTCTGGTTGCAGATCATAAGTGGCTACATCAGGAGAGGGGATTAACTCCCTTTTTTCGCCGTCAAAAGGTTGTTCAACGCCACCGTTAAAAAAGAAGGTCACGTGGGCATATTTTTCGGTTTCTGCAATTCGTAATTGAGTTTTTCCTAGATCTTGTAGATGCTCTCCTAATACTTTTGGCAAATGTACCGGTCCATAAGCACAAACCGTTTTAATGGTGTCAGCATATTGAGTAAGCATCACAAATTGACTCAAGTGAATTTTGCCGGTTCGGTCAAAACCAACAAACTCATCATCAACGAAGGCTCTAGTTAGTTCTCTCGCTCTATCCGCCCTGTAATTCATAAAAATAACTGAGTCATCATTTTGAATTGAACATTTTTCACCTATCGTAGATGGTTTTACAAACTCGTCATTTTCCTCACGCGCATAGGCGGCATTTAGTGCATCAGTTGCATTATCAAAATGAAATTCACTGTGTCCAAGAGTGAGCATATCGTAAGCTAACTTCACACGTTCCCAGCGCTGATCTCTATCCATTGCATAATATCGACCTGTAATACTGGCAAATTGACCAACTTTTAAGGTATCTAATAATTCATCAATTTGGTTTATATATTGCTGTGCGCTTTGAGGGGGTGTATCTCTGCCATCTAAAAAGGCATGAAAATAGATCTTTTTTGAGCCTCTTTCAGCCGCCAAAGCAATTGCTGCCTTTATGTGATCAATATGACTATGAACGCCACCGTCTGACAAGAGCCCCATTATATGCACAGATGCATCCTTTTTAATGGCTTTGTCTACTGCCTCACAAATAACAGGGTTGCTTTGAAACTCCCCGTCTTCAATTGCTTTACTTATTCGACTAAAATCTTGATAGACTACTCGCCCAGAGCCTAGATTCAAATGCCCAACTTCAGAGTTTCCCATCTGTTGATCCGGCAAACCGACATCAGTACCTGAGCCAGAAACTAGCGTTTTTGGGTAGCTACTCCACAACCTGTCCCAGGTTGGGGTATTAGCCGCCATAATGGCATTAGAGTCTGGAGATTCACTATATCCCCAGCCATCAAGGATGATCAGTGCAGTGGTTTTTTTCATAGTTTTCATAAGTAGATATAAAGTTATATTGTGTAATATGAGTAAAACATTTTTAATTAAGTGAAAGTATAACTGGTAATGATTAGAATTGGTCAAACTAGTCAAAAAATAATCGACTAAAAAGGCAAAAATGGCTAAGGATCGAGTAACAAATAACCAATTGACTTGGGTTAAAACTGGCTGGTTTTACTTGTGGTTGGTTGTTTTTGCCGTCATTTGGTATGCGAATAAAAGCGAGCTTTTGGAATTTGCAGAAACAACTAACCTTTACATGATAGAAGAATCCGGAATTTTTTCTCAAAATCAATTTAGTCCCGTCAAACTAACGCCCACCAGCAATAGCGTTATTTCAATTTATAACCAAAAACCAGCATTAGATAATAAAACCGGTTTGCACTTACGAGATAATCAGTTTTTACTTAAAGTTAGTGGAGTGCTGTTTACCGAGTTAGCGTTTAGTTTATT
Source organism: Kangiellaceae bacterium (assembly GCA_049600015.1). Lineage (GTDB taxonomy): Bacteria > Pseudomonadota > Gammaproteobacteria > Enterobacterales > Kangiellaceae. The sequence goes on along the minus strand of JBMYPE010000003.1, from coordinate 3,595 downwards.
AACAGTTGGTCTATTTTTATTGATCGCTGGTAAAGCACTATGGATCAAGATTTCCGCTATTACCTCTTATTTGTTAACCACTATACTGGCTCAACTCCTCTTTTTAAATCTGGACATTTGGTTTTCACTTACACTGGTTTATTTGGCCTTCTTATTGTCAGCCATAAATTTATTTTTCTATCAAATCGAACTTCGTCTTTTTCAACATCAAAATCACAAGATCAATCACTTACTAGAAAAATCAGCGATTGAGCTATACCAACAATTATCCTTTCAATCTGTGTTGCCCATTGTTGAGCAAAGCGTCAATCCCACAGAAAAATTAATTAATAATATTCAGGAGATAGCGATATTAGCGGAACAGGAAAAGAATAACCAATTAGCCAAACGACTGCATGTTTGGATTTTAGCTCACCAACCAAAAAATGAAGTGAGTCAGGAAAGGTGGTTAGCGTTTGAAGAAAGTGAACGTCAAAGCGATCAAGAGAACCACCTAGAAAACACTTTGGTAATTGGTGACTCAAAAGGACAAAACGCTCAAGAAAATACCTCTGCGAGTGCAGAGCTACTCAATATTAAAAATTTCGGAAGATATCAAACAGAGGGAATATTGGGCAAAGGAGCTATGGGAATTGTGTTTCATGGTGTTGATCCAAAAATAAACCGTCACGTCGCTATAAAAACACTGTTTTTACATGACTCATTAATGCAGACAGGGTTAACTTCTGGATCACTCTCTGAGCAAACCGCACATAAAGCCGCAGTAGAGAGATTTTTTAAAGAAGCCGAGACTGCTGGTAATTTAAGTCACGCGAACATAGTGACAATATACGATGTTGGAGAGCAAGATGTTGACTCTTCGACAGGCACTCAAACATTGGGTTATATCGCCATGGATTTATTAGATGGTGCTACTTTGAGTGACTTTGTTGCAAAGAAAAATTTACTACCTCCGTATTTAGTCTTTCAACTGATGATTCAAATGGCAGATGCGTTAGAATATGCTCATCAAAACAACATAGTGCACCGAGATATAAAACCCGCCAATATTATTTATAATCAAGAGCATAAAAAAGCAACACTGACCGACTTTGGAATCGCTTACATTGCAGATCACAGTAAAACAAAAACGGGAACGATTATGGGCAGTCCTTATTATATGTCGCCAGAACAAGTGATAGGCAGCAAGGTGGATGGACGAAGTGATATTTTTAGTTTAGGCGTTACTTTTTACCAACTTTTAACTGGCGAGCTTCCGTTTCAAGGCGAGTCTATTGCCAGCGTCGCTTTTCATATCACAAATACCAAACATCAGTCAGTTAGAAACCACCTAAGTAAACTACCAAGTAGCGCTGCACGAATTACCAACAAAGCGTTACAAAAAGATGCAGGAAAACGTTATCAAAGTATGAAAGAATTCAAGCAAGCACTGATTAATGCGTTAAAAAAGGATTATAAAAAACAACCTATTTAAGACTAGATATTTTGATAGTGCTATTTCAATCAAAAACGAAGGAATGAACATGGAATACCAATTCCAAATACAATGTGATCAAGGAGCGTTTCGGTCAAATAATGAAGATGCGATTTTGCATGGCGTAAAATCGCTAGACACTAGACTCACTGGAAGCCCGATAGTAAAAAAACAAAAAATTGCATGGATAGTGATTGCTGACGGAATGGGTGGCCACAATGCAGGAGAGGTTGCGAGCGAGATTTTAACCACGCACATTGAATCCGCAATAAACGCTCTTGATAAAACTCAAGATATAGATTGGAGTCATTGGATAATTGATCAGATTAAAATCGCAAATACAAAGATTTTTAGCCAATCACAAAAGAACCCTTCACAAAGCGGAATGGGGACAACCGGTGTCATTGCAATTCTTACAGACGAAACCGCTTATGTCGGTTGGGTAGGTGATTCTCGCTGCTATTGGTGTAAAGTAAAGGATGGTGAGCTTAAACTCCTCACCAGAGATCATACAATGGTACAATTATTTGTAGATAAAGGTGCCATGACTCAAGAAGAAGCCGATAAAGCAAATAATAAAAATATGCTCTCACGCGCAATAGGTATCAAAGCTACCGTAGACGTGGACGTGGTTCAGCATCAACTTCACAAAGGCGATATGTTGTTCTTATCAACTGATGGATTGCATGATAGCCTTTCCAATACTCAATTGATTAGTTACTTAACTAAAGCAAGCAAAGGCGATCCGATAGAAGCGCAAATGCTCAAAGACGCAATAGCTGCTGGAAGTCGAGACAATATTAGTTTTGGAACTATCGCACTCATTTAAAAGGAAGAATTTAGCATGCCTTACATCGCGTTGATTATTGAAGATGTTGTTATCAATAAGTGGGAAATCATCGAAGAGGTTGTAATATTTGGTCGAAGCAAAGATAGCGATATTCAAATTGATGATCAATCAGTTAGCTCAAAGCACGCCAGAATAATCGTTGAAGAAGATCCCTATCTTGACGATCAAAAACATTACTATTTAGAAGATTTAAAAAGTACTAATGGCACACAAGTTAATGATCAAACTATCACAAAACAAAAACTTAATGATGAAGACCAATTAAAAATTGGATTTTCCCAGTTTAAATTTGTAGATAGTAAAAATAACCATCTGGATGAAACCGCTGTCATACTCGATTAAATTGTAATAGATTAAAGACTACACAACGATAGAATGGTCGATTGATGGAATATTTAAGCGTAATATTCGTTAGTTAATCAATAAGAAAATAATTAATTGAAGAGGAAAACATTATGGAAGGCGGATATATAGTCTTAGCGATTTTTATCGCGGTTGTTGTATTAATATTAATGGGAGTCAAAACTGTTCCACAAGGGTATGAATTTACCGTGGAACGATTTGGAAAATACACTAAAAGCTTAAGACCAGGATTAAGTTTAATCACACCCATTATTGAAACCATCGGCGCTAAAGTGAACATGATGGAACAGGTATTAGACATTCCCGAGCAACAAGTCATTTCTCAAGATAATGCAACCGTCACCATTGATGCAGTGTGTTTTTATCAAATTGTTAGCTCACCACAAGCCATGTATGAAGTAAATGATTTAGAAAGAGCCATGCAAAACTTGGTGATGACCAATATTCGTACCGTATTAGGCTCAATGGCGCTGGATGAAATGCTATCTAAAAGAGATTCTATCAACGCTAAAATATTAACCATTGTTGATGAAGCAACTAATCCGTGGGGAGTAAAAATTACGCGAATTGAAATAAAAGATATTTTACCTCCCAAAGATCTAGTCAGTGCGATGGCTCAACAAATGAAAGCTGAACGAATTAAAAGAGCGAACATTCTAGAAGCAGAAGGTTTCAAACAAGCCGCGATTTTAAAAGCAGAAGGTCAAAAAGAGTCTGAAATTAGACAAGCAGAAGGTCAAAAACAAGCGGCCTTTTTAGAGGCAGAAGCAAGAGAAAGACAAGCGGAGGCAGAAGCAAGAGCCACCAATATGGTATCAATGGCAATCGCAGATGGTGACATTCAAGCGGTTAATTATTTTGTATCACAAAAATATATTGAAGCATTAACGGAAATCGGCAAGGGAGAA
>JBMYPE010000002.1:0-27577 GCA_049600015.1 Kangiellaceae bacterium | reverse complement strand
GAGAAACAAAGTTGCATTTTACTTTCGAGGCAAAATATTAGCAATTTTATTTGATAGGATTGAGTGTCAATGCAAAGTGGAATTTTATTTATTTTTTCAGATCTAAGTTTGTCCTGTTATTGCGATCACAGCGTGGCAATCTCTTGAAGATACGACCAATCGCTCCAGTTTCATACACACCTGACTGAGAATGCGACGTCGCTCCTCCTCGCAAATGACAGTTTTTAAATTTGTTTAAGTTCTTGATGAATCATTTATCTAAAAGTTAGTTGGAATATTCATTCAAGTATGTAAACTGTTGATCTTAATTAAATCAATACAATAGGATTATTAGCAATATGGACGAAAAAGCAGTAAAAGTAATAGCGGAATATGAATTTAAAACCAATGAAAAACTAGTAAAAGAATTCGACTCCTTAAAACCAAAAGCCTATAGAGGGCTTATATCGTTAGTGATATTTGTAATGTCGCTATTTGTATACGAATATTTTATCGATTCATCACTCTTTGAAAATGGGGGTTATCTCCTCTTTTTGGCTATCGTAATATCTTCTGGACTTGTTGAGGCTGAGAGCCACAGAATTAATAAGCGAATAGATATATTAGTTAAACTAATCAAAAGTGGATCTATTAAGCAGGAAAATTCATAACAAGAAAAAACGAAATTTGCGAAATGCTTAATTCTATTTTTGAGTTTATTTATTAAAGGTTACATAAACCCTAGACTCTTTGTGTTGTCCCAACTGTTAAAAACAGATGGCGGTAACAATAGAATTTCCAGATAAAAGTCTTTTAGCTATTAAGTGTTATTTTTGTGGTCACGCATTTGATTAAGAGATATGAATCGATTCAGTAAAAACTCGCTAACTTTTAGATATAGCGTTAATGAAATCAATAATATTCTTACAACACAATTCAACATTACCGTCCAATGTAAACCCAGACTTCACCCTAGGTTTAAAAGAATGATCACCATCAGGAATATATTTCACTTTCACGGCTTCTGATAAATCGTAAGCGTCAACTTCAGATTGCGTACCAAATGTGTCTCGCTCGCCCTGTAATATTAGAGTAGGTATTCTTATTGATGATAAGTGCTCGCCACGATACTTATCAAGTTTTTTAGGTGGATGAAATGGAAAGCCCAAACAAATACACGCCGCTATTTGTTGTTCCCTTTCATATTCAGCAGTCACCAGCGAAGCAGCACGCCCTCCCATAGATTTGCCGCCTATTATTATTTTTTTATCAGGAAATTCTTTCCGACAAGCGTCAATCTGTTGCTTAAAAGCATCTATCAGTTTTGGCATTCTATCTGGTGGCCGCCTTTTACCTGTTTCTTCCATTATTTTCATGTAAGGAAAATTAAAAGAGACTGTTTGCAAACCGACTTGATTTAGCCTACAAACCATATCACGTATAAAGTCACTTTTGACTCCAGCGCCGGCACCATGTGTTAAAAGAAAAAGATAATTTTCAAGCTCGTTTTTGTTCATTAACTTTGTGACACTCTAAAAAAATCAGTTATTTAAACAGTTGGTTTAATTCCAATAAAATATTCCCCCAACCACCTTCGTGATTTGAGCGACTTTCTTCATTGGGAAATTTAGTATGAGTGAGTTCAACAGATGTTTTGTTTTTATCAATTTCCTTTAAGTTAATGGTTACTAGACTACCGTCTGTAGAAAAAGGTGAGTTCCATGTAAACACTATTTGATTGGGGCGGTTGATTTCAAGGTATTTTCCCGTATGCGGAATTTCTTCTTCACCTACCATCATAAAAATTGCAAATTCGCCGCCCACTTGCGGGTCACATTCTGTTCTAGGGTTTGGCATGCCTGGCATTGGCATCATAAATTGAGACAGCAACTTTGCATCTAACCATGCCTCAAAAACGTGCTTTATCGGTGCATTAATTACCTTAGAAACATCTACTCTTAAATCAGTCATTTTCTTCTCCTTTTGCTAATACTTGTTCTAACTTTGATAACCTTAAATCCCAAATAGATTGCAACTCATCAAACCATTTTTTAACTTCAACAAAATCCTTTAGATTTGCTTCAATCCAATGAACACGACCGATCTTGATCCTTTTTATCAGGCTCGCTTTTTCCAGCACTTTTAAGTGTTTGGAAACTGCATTTAGTGACATATCATAAAAATTAGCCAAATCAGTGACGCGGCTAGTACCTTGTTGGCATAGCTGAGTTAAAAGCGCTCTGCGAGTTGGATCGCTGACTGCTTTTAAAATCTCGGATAAATTGCTGTTGTGTATTTGTTCAACCATAAGGTTTAATATATAAAACTTGTTTTTATTTGTCAACCTTTTGGTTGAATATATTAAATTAAGTCAAAATCAGGTAAGATAGAGAGCTATTGAAGATAAGTGTTGAAGTGAGGAAACAAGAATGAAAAAGTTAGCGAATGTTTTAGTAGGAATAGTGGCACTAGAGCATATATATTTTTTAGTACTTGAAATGTTTTTATGGACGACACCCATCGGTTTAAAAACTTTTAACCTAACCGCTGAGTTTGCCGAGCAATCTGCCGCTCTTGCCGCAAATCAAGGTTTATACAATGGCTTTTTAGCGGCGGGCTTGATTTGGAGTTTATTTTCAAAACAACAAGCTTACGCTCTTAAAGTGTTTTTTCTTGTTTGCATTATGACTGCGGCAATTTTTGGCGCTCTTACCGCTAAATTTACGATTTTGTATATTCAAGGTATTCCTGCGCTACTAGCCTTTATTTTTGTAATGTTAAGCAACAAACAAGTGATCACTCCAAAAGAAGAAATGTAGGATAAATACAGTTCGATTCACTCTGAAAGGAAATGACGAAATAATCATAAAATTTATCCCAAGTGCTAAAATTTGTTCTAAGATAAATTAATGATAGATAAAAAAATAATCCCCACAAATAAAAAGCTTGTTGTGCAATTCAGGTTAGAGCCTGGATGTTTGGGTCCTGACGGGGATGAACATATAGAAGACTTTTGCAACTTTGCACAAAAAGAGTTTCAAAACTTTAATACTCATTTCGCGCAGTGGGAAATTACGCCGAGATTTGATAAATCACTTCCTGAGATTCAATATAGAATTAACGGTAAAAGGCTAGAACATAGACAAGTGTCAAAATACCTTCAACTATTTCAAAGCGACATAGATATCTTTGAAGATAATCTAGACAATAAACTTACTTTATTAATTGACCAGTACCTTTCACATTAAATTTAAAACTCGCAGCTAAACTGCCTCCTCATTTAAAAATTTATGTTTATCGATCGAGCAAACTTTCGATTATCTAGTAAATATGTTAGAAATTGACTCATTACTAGTATTTAAGAAATGAAAGAGCATTTATCATGATTTTATCTATAGACCAAGGAACAACTGGCTCTACCGTTTTTATCTTTAACCAATCTGGCGATGTTGTTTCTAGAGCCTATAATGAATTTACCCAAATTTATCCTCAGCCTTCTTGGGTGGAACACGATGCTGAAGAAATTTGGGACGTTACGTTAAATACTATTAAATCCGCATTAAATGAAGCTTCTTTAACAGCGAAAGACTTGACGTGTATTGGAATTACCAACCAGCGTGAAACAAGTGTTTTATGGGATAAGAGAAGTGGAAAGCCCGTTCACAACGCCATTGTTTGGCAATGCAGACGATCGAGTGAAATTTGTGAAAGAATAAAATCAGAAGGTAAGGAAGCTTGGATAAGAAACAAAACCGGGCTTGTAGTTGATGCTTATTTTTCTGCATCCAAAATAAAATGGCTTTATGAAAATAATCCTGAAATAAAGAAACTCGCTGATGAAGATAATCTTGCATTTGGAACGATTGATACTTGGTTAATTTGGAAATTAACGGGCGGCGAATCACACACAACCGATCATACTAACGCCTCTCGTACCATGTTATACAATATTGTTGAAAAAACTTGGGATGCTGAATTACTGGCGTATTTTGAAATCAATCCATCTATTTTACCTAGCATTCAATCGTCTGCATCCAATTTTGGAACTACTTCTAAAACGATATTTTTTGACGCAGAAATTCCTATTACGGGAGTGGCTGGTGATCAACAATCTGCACTCTTTGGAAGACAATGCATTCAAGCTGGGCAGGTAAAAAATACTTATGGCACTGGTTGTTTTTTACTAATGTATCTAGGGAAAACACCGCAGATTTCTGACTCAGGTTTATTAACCACAATTGCTTGTGATCAAAAGGGTGATCCTGTATACGCGCTTGAAGGTTCTGTATTTAATGCGGGCTCTGCCGTGCAATGGTTACGGGACGAACTTTGTTTAATTGAGTCTGCTCAGCAAACTGAATCAATTGCTCTATCAATTGAAGACACTAAAGGTGTTTACTTGATCCCTGCATTTACCGGATTAGGCGCACCTTATTGGGACATGAACGCTCGCGCAACAATCACAGGACTAACTCGCGGTGCAGGTAAAAAAGAAATTATAAGAGCCACTTTAGAATCGATTGCATACCAAAGTAAAGATGTCGTCGATTTAATGGAGAGAGTTTCTGGAACAAAAATAAAACAACTACAGGTTGATGGTGGAGCCTGCCAAAACGATTTTATCTTGCAATTTCAATCTGATATTTTGAATACTGAAATTCATCGACCCAAGCATATTGAATCTACAGCTATTGGAGCGGCATTATTAGCTGGAATTGGGGCACGCATTTGGAAACCCGAACGATTGCCAAAGGCTCTATTAGAAAAAGATGTTATTTTTAACCCTAGGATGACTGCTACTAAAATACAAGAAAGTATTAAAGGTTGGGCAAAAGCTATTCGACAAGCTCAAACAAAATAGTACTTTTGATACTAACGCTTCAAACAGGAGTTCATCTACTACTTTGACTGTTTAGGTGAAATTAACGGCCAATTTGAAGGCCATTTTGGTAAGCATTCCAGAACCAAATTCCATGCAGAAATAAATCTTGTAGATTCTTTTGTTTGCTCCAAACTCACCGGATCATATAGGTTAACTTTCCTGCATTCAGACTGGCTGCAAACTTCTAAAGAGTAGTCAGGCTTATGCAATGTTATTACATTTGCAGAAATATTATCTGGCAATTCAAAGAATTTCTGAGCTGAAAGCCCAGATTTTAATTCCTTTAGTTTTTCTCGATTCAAAATTGTCTTTCCAGAAAACATTGAAGCAGCTAGCCCCACATGTCTAGAAAAACTCAATTCTGCACCACTCGAATCTGGGAATTCTTCAATATTAATTCTCCAAGAGCCGTCATATGGCCCTGATGGAATAAGCAAGGCCTTTATTGAAAAAACTTTATTTCTATCTTTGCAGGTTAAGTGTAAAGGGCAAAACATAATAATAACAATTAGAGTATAAATTACTTTCTTCATTGCTCGCCTAACAACATATCAAATAAATTCAAGCGGTGTTGAACCGCCACGTTTATCTATTAAATCTCACTTATCTAAAGAATTCAATAACTGATTTTGATGTCAAATCCCTACTTTTGTGATTCTACAAGTTAACTATATAGGCATGAAACAATATTAGGTTGCACTTTCAAAACCAATCCGATTTAATCAATAAACACTTTGCCAATTCATGATTTTAATATGAAAAAACAAACGCTCAATTTAAATGATCACTTAATTTACCTAAGAAAATGGGAAGTTAACAACCCTAAAGCTAATATTTTTGTGGCTCATGGTTTAGGCGAACATAGCGGAAGGTATGAACACTTAGCATTACATTTTAATCAATTAGGCTTTAATGTGTATGCACATGATCATCAAGGTCATGGCAAGTCCAGTGGAACTCGAGGTCATGTTAATTCCTTTTTAGAATATTCAAACGATTTAAAGAAAGTGATTGAGGGCAACTCAAAAGATGACTTTCCAAATTATCTTTTAGGTCACAGTTTAGGTGGAGTGATTGCTTCAGGTTTTTTATTAAGACACCCAACTCTTATAGAAAAGGTAGTCATTAGCGCTCCGGGGTTTGAGAAGAAAATCCCTCCAAACGCTATAAAAGCAAGCATTGGAAAATTGCTGGCAAATATATTTCCGAAATTAACTTTATGGAATGAAATTGAAGCAGAATGGATTTGTAGTACTAAAGAAGTTGTAGAGGATTACAAAAATGATCCTTTGGTTCATGATAGAGTTTCCGCTAAATTTTTTACTTCTTTTTTAGCTGAATACCAATTCATCCAAGATAATTTCGCTAACATTTCAAACTCTATGTTAATGCTCATTCCCGGCAATGATATAATTGTTAATCACGATGTTTCCAAAACTCTTTTTGCCTTATTAAAATCTCAAGATAATAAGCTCGTAGAATATCCTGATTCTTATCATGAGTTACTTAACGAAAAATCGACTCGTTCATCCGCATATAATGAAATCGAAGACTGGTTACACAGTTAGTGAATGCCAAAAAGAAAGTAGCAGTAGTAGGTGGAGGCATAAACGGTTTATGCTCTGCATGGTTATGTGCGCAAAATGGATATGAAGTTCATCTTTATGAAAAAGAAACTTTAATGTCACAAACCTCTCGTTGCTCGTCAAAACTTTTACATGGTGGCTTACGATATTTAGAATATTTACAATTTTCTTTAGTCAAAGAATCGCTAATAGAACGTAAATTCTGGATGGAAAAAGTACCCGAATTAACCAATGACGTTGAACTAATTATTCCAATATATAAAGGCGGCATTCACAAACGATGGGAATATAAAATTGGCCTTGTCATTTATGATTTTCTGGCAGGTAAAAACAATCTAGGCAAACACAAATATTTAGAGAAAGATGAAGTTATACAAATATTTCCAAAAATCGATACAAAGGGATTAACAGGTGCCTACTCCTATCATGACGGTCAAATGGATGACTACGAACTTGGTTTATGGGTCTCTAAACAGCTTTTAAAACTAGGTGGAACAATTAGGGAAAACTGCAAAGTCCATACAGTGGCAAATGATGGGAAAATAGCCTTATCGTCCGGAAAAATTTTACAATACGATTGTGTCGTAAACGCCTGTGGTCCTTGGTCTCAAGAATTAGTTACCAGAAGTAATATTGACTGCGATGTAAAACTAAAGCTCGTTCGTGGAACTCATATAATCGTTCCAAGGCTATCCGATAAAGCATTATATTTAGAAGACAAAGATTCTAAAAGATTGTTTTTTGTTTTACCCTACAAAGGTGATACTTTGATTGGAACCACAGAAGTAGTTCATCATCTGTCTAAAATAATTGAACCGAGTGAAATAGAAATTAATTATTTGATTAAAGCATACAATAACTATTTTGAAGATAAGATTAGTCATGCAAGTATTATTAGAAGTTTCGCTGGTGCAAGACCTCTCATTTTTGAATCTTCAAAGTTACTCAATGAAGTTTCTAGAGAGTACAAGATAAAGAGAGATCGCAAACTGGTTAATGTTTTTGGCGGTAAGTGGACTACATCAAGAAAATTGGGTGAGTCAGTACTCAATGTAGTAAAAAAAATAACGACATAAATAGGGTGGTTATTAAAACTATGTTTAAAAAGAAGAACCCGGCTCCTCTAAAAATTTAATTTCTTCTTTTGTAGAAACTCTACCCAGTATTTTATTTCTATGAGGATAACGTCCAAATTTTTCGATTATTTTTTTATGACGAATTTCAAAACTGATACTTGATTCGGAAGTTCCTGCTTGGAATAATTTTAATCCTTCTTCATGGATCAAAAGTGATTCACTATGCATAAAAGGCATATATAAAAAACTTCGCTCAGTTTCATTTAATTCCCTATCTGCGTGATTAAAAATAGCTTCCTGAGCAAGAGCTAAGGCTAAAGAATCAGATGCAAAAGCGGCTGCTGTATCTCGAAACATATTTCTAGAAAACTGATCCAATAAAATGACTTCGGCTAATCGACCATGTGCAGTTTGTCGCCATTGAAATAATTCACCTTGATTAGCTTTAGCATGAAGGTCTAAATATTTATCTCTTAAGAGCTGATCAAAGGACTCACTTTTAACCCACCACTGTTTTTTATCTATCTCTTCAAACCAAAATTTAATTATTTCATTTTGCATTGCATTTCGTCCCAAATTCTAAAGTGATATAACTGTTTCAAAGAATTAATCGAAACCCGTAAACAGGTAAGCCCTCTTGCAAAAAATCAAGTTTTTTATATCGCTTAAATCCTAAGTTTTCATACATTTTCCATGCGACTTTCATTGCATCGGTGGTATGTAAAATAATCTGTTTGCTTGAAGATTCTATTGCTAACTCAATACATGCTTTAGCTAATAACTTTCCAACACCCTGTTTTCGTGCACTATTGTTTACTGCTAGCAGACGTATTCCTGAGGAGTTTTTTTCTTGGCTAGCTAATCCGCCCGAACCATATTGTTGCATGCTAGAAAAGTAGACAATACCACCGACTAATTTTTCTTGATTATTGATTGCGACAAGCACTTTAGTGTTCTTTTGTGAGTTTAACGAGCCGACTTTTTCTAACATTTGATAATAGTTAGGTTGTTCTTTCGGTTTTGGAAATCCTTGCAAGTTAGAGTAAACGTCAACCATTAGTTTACCTAGCTCTTCATACTCAGTTAATTTGATCTCTCGGACAATCGTATGCAAGTTTTTGATTGCCCGCTAATCAGTTTGATTCGCTTGTTTGAGGATCTTCATTAAATAAAATTTCCATTTGTTTAGCGATGGCAATAATTTTTGCATCATCTAAAGCTAATCCAATCACAGACAACCCAATTGGTAAATGTTTAACCTTTCCCATTGGCAAAGTTAAATGCGGATATCCAGAAATTGCGGAATAACTCGAATAACCGCCACCATAATGATCACCGTTTATTTGATCGATTGTCCAAGCTGGACCTAAAGTAGGAGTGATTAAAATATCTAATTTTTTTTCTGTGATTAATTTATCAAGGCCTTCTTCACGAGTGGCTTTTTGAATCAGTTCCAAGGCAATTTTATAGGCTCGATCAGTTAGCGGGCCTTTAGCTTGTGCTTTCTCGAAAATTTCTTGTTGGAAGTATGGCATTTCCGAACTACGATTATCTTGATTAAACTGAATTAATTTTTCTAAAGTCGTTCCATTTAAACTATTAGGTAAAGTTGTGAAATAGTGGTTAAGTCCATCTTTGAATTCATAAAGCAAAACGTCATAGGAATCTTGTCTAAACTTATCATAACTTTCGGTTTTAAGATTGGGTACTATTACTGCGCCAGCATGTTCTAGCTTAGCTATCGCTTTTTCATAGACATTTGCTACACCTTCATGTGAATTAACTCGAGATTCTAGCAGGCCAATTCGCAAACCGTTGAGTGACCAGCCTAGCTTGAACTCACTGGTATCTTGCTGATAAGTGTCGTCAAAATCGAACTTTCTCGCTTTTGTGGCAGGATCAGCATTATCTTGACCTTGCATCGCTGCTAACAAAATAGCAGCGTCCACTACCGACTTAGCAATTGGACCTGCGGTATCTTGCGATTCTGAAATGGGAATCACTCGATAACGGCTGACTAATCCAACAGTAGGCTTTATTCCTACGCTGCCTGTTGCCGATGAAGGGCAAGTAATTGATCCATCGGTTTCAGTACCTACAGCAGCTACTGCCAAGTTGGCCGCGACCGCAGCAGCTGATCCGGAGCTCGATCCACAGGCGGAGCGATTAATGTCTAACGGGTTGCGGGTTTGACCTCCGATTGCACTCCAACCTGAGGAAGATCGCTCGCTTCTAAAATTTGCCCACTCGCTTAAATTAGCTTTGGCTAGAATAATGGCACCAGCTTTTTTTAGCTTTTTAATCAAGGTCGCATCACGCTTGGTCACATTGTCTTTTAGCGCAAGTGATCCAGCAGTAGTTGCTAATTTTTTAGTCTCAATATTGTCTTTTACAACAATTGGAATCCCGTGCATGTCACTTCGATATATGCCTTTAGCTCGCTCTCTATCTAACATTTCAGCGTTAGCTAATGCGTTAGGTAAAATACCAATGATGGCATTAATCTCAGGATTCTTTTTTTCTATTTGCTGTAGATAAAATTGTGTTAATTGGACGGAAGTTAATTTGCCTTCATCCATGACTTTTTGAAGTTCAGGAATGTTTAATTTTTGAGTGAGTTCATCAATTCGTTTAAATTCTGTTGGCGACAATTCATTTGCGCTCGCATAGTTTAATAGAGCAAATACTAATGATATTAGCCAAGCCTGTTTCCATTTCATATTGAAACCTTATTTTAGAAGGTGATCGATTAGATTTTTAACTACATACCCCATTGCTCTATGATATTTACAAATTCCGATAAATACAAATTAGTTTGATGAGCATCTAACGCCCTGTGATCAATTGAGAGCGATACATAACATTTTGGTCTAATGACCATTTCATCGTTGCCATTGATTGTTTCAACAACCACACGTTTTTCTAATTTTCCTACCCCTAAAATCGCTACTTGCGGTTGATTAATAATGATAGGCGTTGCAAATAAACTGCCACTGACACCGTGATTAGAAATGGTGAGCGTTCCATTTTTCATATCGCTGGGTTTTAATTGATTATTTCGGGCTTTCTCGGTTTGCTTGTGCAATGCTTTTGCTACCTGAAAAAGACTCATGTTTTGAACTTGCTGAATCACGGGCACTATTAATCCAGAATCTTTTACACCTGATCCACCTAAAGCTGTACCAACACCTATATTCACGTCGTTAAATATTTCTAACGCATCAGCATGAAACTTAGCGTTAACCTGAGGTACTTTTTTGACCGCTTTTGCCATCGCTATTAAAAAGTAAGCGGTAAAAGTTAACTTGATACCTAACTCTGCATACTCTTTTTTATGCCATTTTCGATGCTCAATGATATTGCCCATATCCATTTCAAAAACGCTAGTGACATGAGGCGAAGTTTCGAGCAAACTATTTACCATATGACTTGCAATCGACTTCCTCATATTACTATGAGGCACTAGCTGGCTCGGAATATCAGAGTTGTTTTTCGTTGTCGGCTCGTTTGCTATTGCTTCTTTCTTTTTACTGGATTTTACATCGTTTCTTATTGGCTGGGGCACTTGAATAGTTGGTTTTGCTGCTTCAGAATTTATAAACTTAATGACATCTTCTCGGGTGACCCTTCCTTTTTTCCCACTCCCTTTAATACTATTAATATCTAAATTATTTTCAGACACTAAACGGCGGACCACGGGGCTGATTGAGTTTTTATCTATACTTGATTGGTCATTTGTAGCGCTCGGTTGAATAGTTTCTACCGAACGATTGCTTGATTGAATTTTCTTTAGCTGATCTGCGCCAATCACTAAGTCTCGTTTTTTATTTGGTTCTTTGAGGATCTTTTGTGATGCATTGTTTTGCGAAATAACTCCCAATACAAGCCCAGCTTCCACTTTATCACCCTGCTTTGCATTAATTGAATTAATAAACCCAGTTTGAGGTGCGCATACTTCCATAGCGACTTTATCGGTTTCTAATTCAGCGATGGGGTCGCCCTCTTTAACCGAATCTCCCACTGCAACTAACCAACTCGTGAAAGTTGCTTCGGTACCTTCAATTTCTTCTTCTGTTAGTTTTATTTCTGTTTCATTGTTCATAAGTTTTCTCTAAATTGTTGCGACTCCAACCCTAGCAATCAATTACAAGCTTATCTGCTCTAACATAGCTTGTTTAATTTTCTTTTGTGATGGCACGGCTGTATTCATTAGATGAATATTGTGTGGATTAGGCGTATCTGGCATGGTTAGACGTTCAATTGGCGCATCTAAATCAAAAAATGCATCTTTTGCTAAAGTCGCAGAAATTTCTGCACCAAATCCCGCGGTTAAATTGTCTTCATGAACAATTAAACACCGGCTGGTTTTCTTGACCGATTTTAATACCATCTCTTTATCCCAAGGTTGAATCGTTCTTAAATCTATCACCTCAACACCATTCGCGATTTCCAAAGCGGCAGCTTCACATCTTTCGACCATAGCACCCCAAGTGACGACAGTTAATCTATGTCCTTTGGTTAAAACCTTTCCTTTACCAAAAGGAATCACAAATTCATTTCCTGGATAGGGTCTTCTCGCCCATCGGCCATCAAGCAAAGAGCGATGCTCAAAAAAGATGGTAGGATTATTGTCGCGCAATGCGTATCTTAATAGACCAACGGCATCTTCAGCATTAGAAGGCATGACTACTTGCCAACCGGTTTTATGTGCCCATTCCACTTCATCACACATGGAATGCCACGGATCGCCTCTTCCAGCAAAACCGCCGGGTATCCTAACCACCATGGGCGCAGCAAATTGGTTGTTGGTTCTCCAGCGCATAATGCCTGTATCGGTTAGTTGCTCTGCCGCTGGCTCCGCATACTTTCTAAATTGTATTTCAGGAACTGGCATTAAACCAGATAATGCCATACCGACTGAACGACCGATAATCCCTTCTTCTGACAAGCTAGTATCAAAAACACGATGTTCACCATATTTCTCGTTTAAACCCAAAGTTGCCGCGTGCACACCACCTTTAGGGCCAACATCTTCTCCAAAAACTAATACCTTGGGATTAATCGATAACTCGTGATCTAACACGTTTCTAATTGCAGTGAGCATATTTAATCTCGGACCCGATGGTGAAGCTATTTCTGTTATATTTGGAAACTGGTAGTCATCCGCATGTAAACCGCCTCTTAGCTGGACTTCTGGATTACCAAAGCTGTCTTTTTCTGCAAAGACATACTTGGTTAATTTTTCGCAGTTTGGTTCTGGTCGCTGTTTTGCTTTTTCTACCGCGTTTTTAACATCATCATAGGCTTTTGTTTTTAATATACTCCAAGAGGTTTGATTAAATATTTCTTTATCAAATAGGAATTTCTTCAACTTTGGGAGTGGATCGTTATCTTGCTCTTGCTTAATCATTGATTCAGGTTTATACGTTTGTGTATCTTGAAACGTATGACCACATAAACGAGGCACTTTTAGTCTAAGTAAGCATGTACCCAAACCAGATCTGGTATATTCAACAGCCTCTGAAATCAGCCTGCTAGCTTCTAGCGGGTCGGTTCCATCACCATCAATAATCTTTAAATTTTTGTATGCGGCCAAATTTGCAACTTGATCTCCGCCAGGCGTTTGAACTTCTTGCGGAACTGAAATTCCATAACCATTATCTTCAATATAGAATAAATGCGGTAAATTATTAGTTGTGGATATATTTAGTGCCGACCAAAACCCACTCGTGGACATAGAGGAGTCCCCCCCCATTGAAACACCAATAGCACCTCGATAATTCTCATCTTTTAACTCATCACGGTTATAAACAATTGACTGAGACCAGCCAGATATTGGCGTGTATTGAGCCCCAACGCCACCACACATAGGGAACAACATCGCACCTTTGCGTTCAATATTTGGATAGTTACAAACTACTCCAATATCTCTGCCGTCACTATAACCACCAGACTTTGCCATAGGAGACGCTACCGCATCTTCTATATCGAGTCCAAGCGAGAGTACAAAAGGGCGTGAGCGATAGTAACCAGTCGCTCCGTCATGAGGATGAGTCAACATTGAACCTAATAAAATTTGAGCCAAATCATGGCCACGAGCCGAAAATTGATTAAACACTAATCTCGCAGGTACTAACTCTTGCTCTTCAATATCATCCATTGCACGGGAAAGCTGCATATAATAAGCAATCTTTCGCCATTCAATATTCGCTAGCATGTCTGTATATTGATTATTGTCATTGGTCTGTATTGAATTTTCAGTCATCGTCGCATCTAGTATTAAACCTTTATGAATTGAATTATAGAGTGAATGATGTTGTTTATGCAACTGAATGATTGCAGATTCAACCATATATAGAATTCGTTATATTTTGCCAATAAAACACAAATCTCCCCTAGCCCTTCTTCGCAAAGAGGGGGATCAAGATTGAATGATCAATGGAGCATATGCGAAGGGGGACTGAAGGGGATTTCTGCACTATTAAAAAAGTATTGATGAAAACAATCCTAATCAATGATATCTTTTTGGATTATTAAAACTTTCAATATTTAAGGCTAAGAACATTAATAATAGAAACAAACGCTTTATTGCGGGAGCAAGTTGCCCCAATTGTGGTGACCTTGACTCACTTGTATTGGATAGCGTTGATCAAAGCATAGCCTGCGTAAGTTGTAACTATACCCAAACAGCTGCACAACGAGACAAGACGCCACAAAAAACTAAAGAAATTGGTGATATAAAAATAACAAGAGTGGAATAATCAATGACAAAAATAATAAGTTCGTCCGCAGATTTTTTTAGTCGTATTATGCAAAGATGGCTACCTGATGCCTTTTTAATAGCCGTCATTTTAACTGGCATTATTTTTATTTCAGGCCTGTTATTTGAGCAGCAATCTGTCACGCAAATGGCTAACCATTGGGGGAGTGGTTTTTGGAAACTGCTCACTTTTTCCATGCAAATGGTTTTAATTTTATTGATGGGAAGCATTTTGGCCATCAGTAAACCAGTTAAAAGTGGGCTTTCCGCGATAGCTGCTTTAGCGAAAACACCTAATCAAGCGCTAGTTTTAGTCACTTTGGTGTCTATGTTAGCTGCTTGGTTAAACTGGGGGTTTGGATTAGTCGTAGGGGCGTTAGTTGCCAAACAAGTCGCGGGTAGAGTAAAGGATGTTCATTTTCCATTACTTATTGCCACCGCTTATAGTGGCATGGTGATATGGCATAGTGGTATTTCTGGCTCAATACCATTAAAAATCGCATCAACTGGTGAAGATGCATTAAGCCAATTACTTGGCAGAAATGCTATCCCGTTATCTGAAACTATTTTTGCGTGGCAAAACTTGGTGATTATAGGAGCGTTAGTGGCAACCCTTCCTCTTTTGGCGATATTGATGTCGCCTAAAAAAGAAAGCCTAGTACGACTTTCAAAAACAGAGGAAAAAGAAATCGTTATTGATCATTCGACACTAACGCCTGCCGAAAAGTTAGAACACTTGCCAATCATAAATTACCTTTTGGTTTTAATTGCTGGCATATATTTATTTAATTATTTTTCCAGTGGTGGAACCGCAGGTCTTAACACGATTAATTTATGTTTGTTCGTATTGGGATTAGCATTACATATTAATCCACACAATTATTTAAAAGCAGTTAACCAAACCATAACCACTTGCGCTGGGATCATTATTCAATATCCTTTATACGCTGGACTAATGGGAATGATGGTTGGCTCTGGTTTAGCGGCATCTATGTCGGAATGGTTTGTAGAAATTTCGACCAAAGAAACATTTAATCTATTTACTTTTATTAGTGCAGGAGTGGTGAATTTCTTTGTTCCTTCTGGAGGTGGGCAATGGGCAGTGCAAGCTCCAATTGTTATTCCTGCAGCCAATCAATTAGGAGTTCCATTAAATCAAGCCGCAATGGCAGTGGCTTGGGGTGATGCTTGGACCAACATGATTCAACCTTTTTGGGCGCTGCCATTACTCGCAATTGCAGGATTAAGTATTCGGCAAATTATGGGATATTGTACAATTATTTTGATTTGGTCTGGGTTTGTGATTATGGGTTTGATTTATTTAATTTACTAAATTTATTGCGGCTATCCTCTCCCATAACAAACTCTAAGCCTTTCTTGTAACAATCACTCGCCAACTCGTGATCATTCAAATGACCTAAGGTTTTAGCCATTATTAAATAGGATTCCGCGGTGGGGTTTGTTTGCAAATTTCGCTCTAAATAAAATCTTGCCTTACCCCATAACTCTGCATTGAAAGCAACTTTTCCTAAAGCTAAATAGATAATATTGGGAGCTTGATCTGATTGAGAGTACCAGTTCTCTAAAAAATTAAACTGTTGATTTGCATTTTCTAGTTTTATTTCACCATATAATTCTATTGTCTTTTCTATATTATCAATGCTCTTTTTAAAGTGAGGTTTAAGTAACTTCTCTGCTTCTGCCATTTGTTTGAAATTGATTAGCATTTTAATAAAGAACAATTGATTTAACTCTTTTTTTCTTAAGTGTGATGGCAACTGCTGCCACACATCTTTAAGTTTTTCGAGTTCATTCGTTTCTGCAATTCCCGATAATAACTTTTGAATACTTTGATCTTCTAGTGTGCTTAATTTTTCTTCGTTATAGATTCTTAATTTTTTAATGCTGGGTAACAAATCAACAATTGAATGCCAGTCATTTAATCTTTCATGGGCAACACACAGCAGCTTAATTACAAATGGGTGGTTTGGACTTTTAACATTTAGTTCACTTAATGTCGCTAACGCTTGCTCATTTTGATAATTATCCAATTGTAATTGAGCTTGCGTAATACCGATGGCGACGCCAGCATTTGGTTCTAGTTTATGTGCGGCTCTAAGATAGGCGTCTCGTCTTTCTACCGAAGCTTGGCCTTGTGATTGCTGGTGTTGCGCCGCTTGTGCAGCAATTAGATAATTGACAAGTTTGGTGTCAGATTGCTTCGCAGCTGCAACCATGGTTTTTTCAGACTTTTGCCAACGCCCTTCAGCATAGGCAAGCATGCCTTGTATGGTTTGTTTTCTTGCTAGCTTCCATTGACGTCCACCGCGCCAGCTTTTCATCTTACCTGCATTTGATAATATACTTCGAATAAAAATACCTAACAATAAAAACAAACTCCAAACAAATAAAATTATGGCAACAGCGACCCATAACCGCATTTCGTAACTTGTTTTTTCATAAGCAACAATAACAAAGCCTGGAAGGTTTTTGAGCCATGAACCGCCAAGCGCGCCGACCACTAGAGCAACTAGAAATACTATTTTCCATTTCATTGATTGCTAACTCCCTGATCATTGTCCTGCTCAGGTTTTGTTAAATTCGATTTATTATCTTCTATCGAAGGATTCAAACTATTGTCTAACCAATCATAGAGTTGATTCTTTTTTGATGCTTCAATTTCCACAAGGCTTTCTAACTTACTTGGATAACGAACATCAATTTTTTCAAGTTTTAAATCATCAATTTGTTTAATGATTGAACTTGGTTGCTCACCCTCGCCAAAGTACTCAGTGATCCAATTGCTAGTTTTATTTAAGTTTAAAAGATAAAGCTGTTCATTTCCTTGTAAAGCAGCTAGTTGTGCTTGTTGCAATGCCAAGCTAATATTTTGATTGAGATTTCCTCTTTGGTTAGGAGTCATCAATGGTTGAGGTATTTCTGTATGTTCTTTAATCACAATAAACTCGTTAACAAATCGTTTATATATTTCGCTAAGATCGGTTGACGATTCGTTACTATTTTGTTCATTAAGTCGCGTAGAAGTGTCAACAGGATTTTCTATCACATCGGTTTCGCTAAATTTAAGCGCTAATAGATCAAGCTGTTCAATTTGCTGATCAATCGCATTTAAAGTTACTATGATTCCGGTAATATCCGACTCTTGAATTAAACTTATACTAGAAATATCTCTGGCAATTGCCTCGCGAATTGGAAAAAGTGATTGGTCAGCAATTTCTATTAGTTTTTCATCTGCTGTTTTTAATAGTTGCAAAGCAGTATTTTTGTCTTTTTGTAATGAAAGTTTTAATGCGGCGATATCAACTAGGTATTCAACTTCTGCCAACATCCAATCTTGCTTTCTTCTTCCCGATAATGATTTTATTTTTTCTTGTGCCGAATTTAATTGCAATTTTAAATCGTTATTATAGTTTGCTAGTGCTTGAAACCCTTGTTTAATTTCTTGCATCTCATTATTGATTTGTGAATTTTGTTGTGCCGAACTTTTTACTAATTCTGACTGTTGTTTTATTTCAACTTTTAGATTTTCGTTTAAAGTGCGTAGCGAGTCTGTTGTAAGTTGTTGCTGATAATAATTCCATGCTGATATCGCAAATAACAGAAGAAAGAAAATGAAAGTTATAATAGGAATAAAGATGTTTTTTTTGCTTTTTGCTGAATTCATTTTCGGAACAGGTTTAGCATTAAAGAGATTTTCTTTGCTCTTTGATGGTTCAGTTTTAACGACTGAGGAAGCTGTACTCTTTGGCTCCTTATTTTCAACTTGTTTTTTATCAAGAGTCGACTCATTTTTCTCAACCTTTGCATCAGCTGCTAATTCGTTATCATTTTGATTCGAATCGGTTTCGTCATTATCCTTCATAATTTTAACTCTCTTATACAATCTAACAGCTGCTCGTCTGTAGCATTTTTTGCCACGGCTATAACCTGTAAACCAAAATTAATCGCTGATGCTCTTATTCTATCACTGCTAACAATTAATCGACAATTTTGCATCACAGTTATTAACTCTAACTCAGCAGGCACAGCTTGTTTTAAAATATGATAAAAATTTAAAAGTGCTTGTAGACTAGTAATAATCCAAATTGTCTTTATTTTCGTGATTGATTCAATTTGTTCAACAATTTTTCTGGTTGGCATAGTCCTTTCATATGTACAAAGCTCTTCTACTTTAGCGCCTCTACTTAAAAGTTCTTTTTTCAGTTTTTCTCGACCACCAACACCTTTCACAATCAATAAATTTTGAGAGGATACATTTTGTAGATCAGGCAAAGCTAGCAAACCCTCTGTATTCATTTGCACGGGAGTTTGAATAGCGATGTGTTGGACATGTGCTTTAAGAGTTTGTTCTGTTCGACTGCCAACTGCAAAGAGGGGGTTACTTGTTAGTTCCAACCAATCTTTTTTGGATAATTGATTAACAGCATGAGTGACAGCATTAGGGCTAATAAAAATAACGCCTTTTAGCGCTGAACAATTGATATTGTCCTTTATTTCCACTTGATTGATTTGTATTAAAGGTAAATGAATAACATTCGTTTTTTCTGTTGAGTTTAGTTGCTGTGTTATTGATTTAAATAATGAATCACCTTGATTCAATGGTCTTGTTATTACAAAATTTTCAAATTTCTTAATCATCAAGTATTGGTTATTTCTCAGTCATGCAATGCAGACAATATTTCTCTAGCGCCAGCATCTAATAAGCGAGTTGCGAGCTCCACACCTAGTTGTTCCCCTTCCTCAGCTTTACCTTGAATTGAGTCTCTTAAAATAACACTGCCATCAATTCGGCCAACCAAAGCTTCGATTTTGATTTGATCGTCAATAAGAGTTGCGTAAACACCAATAGGAACCTGACAGCCTCCTTGTAAATGGTTATTAACGGCTCGCTCGGCTAAAACGCGAAGCGCCGTTTCTTTATGATTAAGAGGCGCTAATAAGTTCTTAATTTCGTCATCATTGGTTCTAGTTTCTATTCCAACCGCACCTTGGCCGCCGGCTGGCAACATCCAATCTGGATTTATTTTTTGGCTAATTCTTTCGCTTAACTCTAATCGCTCCAAACCAGCAGTTGCTAGGATTATTCCATCATAATTGCCTGCGTCCAACTTATTAAGTCGAGTTTGCACGTTGCCTCTTAATTCTAAAATTTTTAGATCAGGTCTTTTTTCTTGAAGCTGGCATTGTCGGCGCAAACTACAAGTTCCTACACTTGCTCCAATCGGTAATTCTTCTATAGATGAAAAAGTATTAGAAACAAAAGCGTCTCTAGGATCTTCTCTTTCGCAAATCACACTCAGCCCTAAACCTTCTGGAAATTCCATAGGAACGTCTTTCATAGAATGAACTGCAATGTCTGCTCTACCGTCTAACATTGCGACTTCTAGTTCTTTAACAAAAAGCCCCTTGCCGCCAATTTTAGCCAAAGGAGTATCAAGAATTTTGTCCCCACGAGTTGTCATAGGAACTAACTCCACGGTAATTCCAACATGAAATTTCTCAAGTTCAGCTTTTACAAATTCTGCTTGCCATAAAGCGAGAGGGCTTTTACGTGTCGCTATTTTTACAATCTGGGGCATTTTAAATAGTTGCTCTAAATTACATTTTTTAGATTTAATAAATTTTAACCTAGAAATGTCAGTTGAGCACGGAAAAGATCGGTTGGCGAATAGGTTGAATATGATGAAACCAAATTTATTACTTAAAGAGCTTTAATTAGTTTTTTAACTTCTGCAAGATGGCGACGGCTAATTTCTAGTTTTGTGGAAATATCTTTTAGAGTGACATAAGAATGCCCCTCTCCATCTCTGTATAATCCACTTATAAAAGATTTAGCAACCAAAGCGTTACGATGCACACGGATATAAGACTGTTTAAACTCTGCTTCCAAGGTTTTTAATGTATCCTCAATGATGGTTTCACCTTTTACATGTTTTACAGTCACATATTTTTGATCCGCTTGAAAATAGATAATATCTTTGATGGGGATAAGTTTAATATTGCCACTTATTTTGGTGCTGATATGTGAACGTCCAGACTGTTTCTCTAACTTGAGAGCGCTGATCTGTGCTTGATTCAGTGTAGATGCCTTCGCGATTGCTTCTTCTAAATTTTGTCTTCTCACGGGCTTTAACAAATAATCAATTGCTTTCACGTTAAACGCTTCTAATGCGTATTCATCATAGGCGGTGGTAAAAATGATTGCTGGCGCTTGTTCCATTTTGGAAATATGATTAGCTGCCTCTAATCCATCCATTGCTGGCATTCTGATATCCATTAATATCACATCAGGTTTTGAAACTTGGCAAGCTTCAATTGCTTGTAGACCGTTATTGGCGGTTTGTACAGCCGATACACTGCTTAAATCACTGAGCAGTAGCTTTAGTCTTTGTTGGGCAAGCGGTTCATCATCTACGACTAGAATATTCATGAATTGATCCTTTCTAATTCATTTATTTAGAAGAACTTCATCGGAATAAGTATAAATGTTTTTAGCTAATACTATTAGTTATTCTATCTTAAAAAAACGCCCTTAGGTCTGGTTATTGCGAGATAAACAAATAGCAATAAAAAAGCCACTGAACTAATTCAGTGGCTTAATAATGTTTAATTCATAAAAATGGCTAGTTAATTTTTGCGTTTAACTCTCCGTTTTCATAACGCTCAAACATGGTTTCCAAAGAAAGTACTTTGATTTTGTCTGCTTGTCCGGCTGTGCCAAATGCTTCATAACGAGCGACACAGATATCCACCATAGCATCAGTTGAAGCTTTAAGATATTTACGCGGATCAAAGTTAGATCGATTAGCATCAAGATGTCTTCTAATTGCACCTGTTGATGCCAAGCGTAAATCGGTGTCAATGTTCACTTTACGAACACCATGTTTGATTCCTTCACAAATTTCCTCCACAGGTACACCGTAAGTTTCTGGTATTTCTCCCCCATATTCATTTATAACTTCTAACCAATCTTGTGGAACTGAGGAAGAGCCGTGCATTACTAAGTGAGTATTGGGAATTCGTTTGTTGATTTCTTTCACGCGACTAATCGCCAATACATCGCCTGTTGGTGGCCGGGTAAATTTATAGGCGCCATGTGAGGTACCAATCGCTATAGCTAATGCATCAACCTGAGTTTTAGAAACAAAATCTGCAGCTTCTTCCGGATCAGTCAACATTTGATCCATTGTTAAGATTCCTTCAGCACCAACGCCGTCTTCCTCACCAGCTTCACCCGTTTCGAGTGAACCTAAACAACCTAATTCGCCCTCCACCGAAACACCGCACGCATGAGCCATAGCGACAGTTTGCTGAGTCACCTCAACATTGTACTCGTAACTTGCTGGCGTTTTTCCATCAGACATTAATGATCCATCCATCATTACTGAAGAAAAACCAAGTTGAATTGAGCGTTGGCATACTGATGGGCTAGTTCCATGATCTTGATGCATTACTACCGGTATATGAGGGAACTCTTCTATTGCCGCCAGAATTAGGTGACGTAAAAAAGGAGCACCAGCATAAGCACGAGCACCGGCTGAACCTTGAACAATTACTGGGCTGTTGGTTTTATCTGCGGCTATCATAATTGCGCGCATTTGCTCTAAATTATTTACGTTAAAAGCAGGTACGCCGTATTGGTTTTCTGCTGCATGATCGAGCAGTTGTCGCATTGAAATTAATGCCATTCTATTTTCTCCATTTCATAATAAAATTGTTTTTACCACAGAGGCACAGAAAACACTGAGTTTCAAAATGCTTATCTTTTCTATATGTCTCTGTGGTGAAAAGTCTTTTTTCTTTTAGCCTTACCTTGCGCGCTGTTCAAGTATTTCTACAGCGGGTAATTTCTTACCTTCAAGGAATTCCAAGAAAGCACCACCACCTGTCGAGATATAAGATACTTGATCTTTAATACCAAATTTATCCACCGCAGCCAAAGTATCGCCTCCACCAGCAATTGAAAAAGCCGAACTATTTGCTATTGCTCTGGCTATTTTTTCTGTCCCTTTGGAAAATTGGTCAAACTCGAAAACGCCTACTGGTCCATTCCAAACAATGGTGCCTGCTTTCGCTAGAATATCGCAAAGGTAGTCGGCTGTTTGTGGCCCAATATCAAAAATCATATCGCCTTCACTAACAGAATCGACTGTTTTCAACTCCGCTGGAGTCGATTCTGAAAACTCTTTACCGACAACCACATCAGTTGTTTTGGGGATTTCTCCATTTCTTGCTATCGCTGCTGCTGTTAGTTTTTTAGCATCTTCAATTAAGTCCATTTCAACCAGAGATTTACCCACTGTATGACCTTCAGACGCGATAAATGTATTGGCTATTCCGCCACCAACAATAAGTTGATCAACTTTATTAGATAAAGATTCTAATACAGTGAGTTTTGTTGAAACTTTCGAACCACCAACAATTGCAACCATCGGTCTAGCCGGATTATTTAGTGCTTTTCCGAGCGCCTCAAGTTCTCCTGATAACAACGGCCCTGCGCAAGCAATGGGTGCAAATTTTGCAACACCATGAGTAGAAGCTTGCGCTCTATGAGCTGTTCCAAAAGCGTCCATGACAAACACGTCGCATAAACTTGCATAGGCTTTAGATAATGTTTCATCGTTGCCTTTTTCACCTTTATTACAACGAACATTTTCAAAAACTACCACTGCATTTTCTTTTGCATCAACACCGTTTAAATAATTAGCTTCTAGTGTCACTGGCACATCAAGCGAATCATTCATGTGGTCGGCAATCGCTTGCATTGAGTCATCATCCGTTAAAACACCTTCTGTGGGGCGACCTCGATGAGACATCACCATCACTTTGGCGCCTTTTTCTAGTGCCAACTTTATGCTTGGAAGTGCCGCTTGAATTCTAACGTCAGAAGTGATCTTTCCATCTTTAAAAGGTACATTTAGGTCCTCGCGGATCAAAACTCTTTTTCCCTTTAAATCTAACTCTGACATTTTCAAAACTGACATTCTTTTTCCTTTATAAAACGGCTATCTAGTTCAAACAAAATAATAATTCAGGTTGCGTTAAAAATTTACTAGTTCAAGGCAAAAAATGCGATTTCACTAATGTGAATGAGTATTTTTTAACGCGGAAATAGTTAATTTTTAATGTGAGCTGAATTATTATTCAGCGTTCATCATTGCTAGGGCAACATCAATCATTCTGCAACTAAAGCCCCACTCATTGTCATACCAAACAATTACTTTAACTAAATCATCATGAACTCTGGTTTGAGTTGAGTCAAAGGAGGAAGAGGCTGGAGTATGGTTAAAATCAATAGAGACCAATGGCTCTTCATTGTAATCAACAACTACACCATCTGCTGCGGCTTTCACAATTTCGTTAACTTCTTCTACCGTGGTGTGTCTGGCTGCATCAAAAGTTAAATCTACAACAGAAACATTTGCCGTTGGAACTCTTAATGCAAAACCATGCATTTTTCCTAATAACTCTGGAATTACCAATCCTACCGCTTTTGCTGCACCAGTTTTAGTTGGGATTATTGAAGTGGCAGCACCGCGAGAGCGATGTAGATCTTTATGTTGATTATCAATAAGCATTTGATCATTGGTGTAAGCGTGAATAGTGTTAATCAGGCCTTTTCTGATCCCAATTTTTTCGTGTAGTATTTTTGCGATGGGTGCAAGACAGTTAGTGGTACATGACGCATTTGAAATAATAGTATGTTCTGGCTTTATATCTTTATCATTAACGCCGTAAACAATGGTTGCATCTATATCACTGGCTCCAGGCGCAGAAATAAGTACCTTTTTAGCACCACCAATAAAATGTTTAGAACAGCTTTCTCGGTCTTTAAATTTGCCGGTACATTCTAAAACAATATCAACGTCATGATCGCTCCATTTCAAATTGGCAGGATTGCGATCTGCTAGCATTGCGATCTTATCGCCATTCACATACATATTTTCTTCATCACCGGTCACATCTGCTTCAAAACGCCCGTGAGTTGAGTCGTATTTCGTTAAATGAACATTGGTTGGAATTGGATGAGATGAGTTGATTGCAACGACTTTGATCTCTTCTTCTCGGTTGTATTCATAGATTGCTCTAAGAACCATTCTACCAATTCGTCCGTAACCATTAATTGCTACTTTTACTGTCATGACTTAATTTCCAAATTTTGCTCTCCGTTAACCTTCTTTGTGAAGGAAATTGTGACCCCCTCTCCCTCTGGGAGAGGGCTGGGGAGAGGGCGTTTATGTATTATTTAGTTTAGTAGCGTTTTTGCTTTCTCTACTAAATTGTCCACCGTAAAACCAAACTCTTTAAACAACAAGCCTGCTGGTGCTGATTCGCCAAACTGATCCATGGAGATGACTAGACCATCGAGCCCAACATATTTGTACCAAAGATCACCAGTTGCCGCTTCCACCGCTATGCGTTTTCCGGCGGAGGCTAATACACTGGCTTTATATTGTTCAGATTGTTGTTCAAAAACCTCGCAACTCGGCATTGATACAACTCTTACTTTGTGAGGTAGTTGTTTGGCTGCGTTCACAGCTAAATCAACTTCTGAGCCGGTTGCAATGATGGTTAAATCAGGTTCTGATCCACAATCAACAAGTACATAAGCACCTTTTTCTATATTGGCGATTTGTTGATCATTTTTAGCTTGGGTAGGTAGACCCTGCCTTGTTAAAACCAACGCAGTTGGTCCCGTTTTATTCTCAATTGCCATTTTCCATGCGACGGCTGTTTCTGTAGCATCACAAGGTCGCCAATTTGTTAAGTTAGGTGTTGAACGCATTGATGCCAGCTGCTCAACCGGCTGGTGAGTTGGTCCATCTTCACCTAAACCAATAGAATCATGCGTAAATACGTAAATTGCTTGTTGCTTCATTAATGCAGCCATACGGATAGCATTTCTTGCATATTCCATAAACATTAAAAAAGTACCGCCAAATGGCATGAACCCACCATGTAACTTAATACCATTCATCATGGCGCACATTCCAAACTCTCTGACACCGTAATTTATATAGTTTCCGCTGGCATCCGCTGCAGTGATTGTTTGCGACTCATTCCAGTGCGTTAGATTCGATCCAGCCAAGTCCGCAGATCCACCAATAAACTCAGGAACAACCGCTGCATAAGCTTGAATTGCATTTTGTGAAGCTTTTCTAGTGGCTATTGCAGATGCGTCTTTTTGCGTTTGCGCGATATAAGCTTTTGTTGTGGCGACAAAATCGTTATGTAATCTGCCGTTATTTCGGCGGTTAAACTCTGCTGCTAATTCAGGATACTTATCTGTGTAGCCTACAAAGCGATCGTTCCAGTCACTTTCCAAGTTTTGGCCTTTTTCTCTCGCATCCCACGCAGCTCTTATCTCCTCTGGAATTTCAAAAGGTGCATGAGGCCAATTTAACTCTTTTCTCACTAACGCAATTTCGTCATCACCTAAAGGCGCTCCATGACAATCTTCTTTGCCGCCTTTATTTGGCGAACCAAAACCGATGGTTGTTTTACAACAAATCAGAGTTGGTTTATTGGTTTCTGCGTGCGCTTCTTTTATTGCGTTATCTAATGCTTCTGAATTATGTCCGTCAACATTCGCAATCACATGCCAACCATAAGCTTTGAATCGCGCCACGGTATCATCAGTAAACCAACCTTCTACTTCGCCATCAATTGAAATGCCGTTATCATCATAAAAGACATTTAATTTACCTAAACCCAAAGTTCCAGCTAAAGAGCAAACTTCATGTGAAATACCTTCCATCAAACAGCCATCGCCGACAAAACAGTAGGTTTGGTGATCAACTATGTCAAAACCAGGCTTATTAAATTGAGCAGCAAGCGTTTTTTCTGCAATTGCCATTCCCACCGCATTAGCAAGACCTTGCCCTAAAGGGCCTGTAGTTGTTTCTACTCCAGCGGTGTAGCCGAACTCAGGATGTCCTGGAGTTTTAGAGTGCAGTTGGCGGAAGTTTTTAAGATCATCAATGGAAAGATCGTAACCGGTTAAATGAAGTAACGAATATATGAGCATCGAGCCATGCCCATTGGACAATACAAACCTATCCCGATTGACCCATTCTGGATTGTTTGGATTATGGCGTAGATTTTCACCCCAAACAGCTTGAGCGATTTCAGCCATTCCCATTGGTGCGCCAGGATGACCAGAGTTAGCTTTTTGAACTGCATCCATGCTTAAAGCACGTATTGCATTGGCTAATTCAAATCGAGTTGACATAAATACTCCTTAAATAAGATCTTTGTACATTTGTAAAAGTAACTAATTAAATAGGCTGTATTTTGAAAGGGCGGTATTTTCTCAAAAGCAAGCTATCGACGCAATCAATTTACAATAAACGGTCATATTTTACACAATGAGTTTAACTCTCATTAATATCACTAATTCTCTGCTTAAATAGTTTAATTGGCGGACTGTATAGTGGGTTGAGTTAAACACCATTCAGTCATACCACCTTGCAAACTATAACTTTCAAAACCTAAACCCGAAATTGATAGAGAAGCTGGTTGACTGGCATTGCCGTGATAGCAACATACGATAATCGCGGTATCTTTATTTGCAGATTCGATAAATGATTGAAAATTATCATTATCGATTCGTATTGCGCCTTCTATGTGTCCTTGAGCAAAACTTGCTGCGTCTCTTATATCAATTGCAATTGCGCGTTTTTGCTGTAGCAGATTGGCTGCTTCTAAAATATTAATGTGATTAACCATTATTAATTAACTCAACTTTATACTTTTGCTAAACATTAAATCCCACACTCCATGCCCTAGCCTTTCACCTCGTTTTTGAAATTTAGTTGTCGGCCGGTCATCGGGTTTAGGGATGTAGTCATTGGTGGCTGAGCAATTACGCCACGCAGGGTTTGCTTTTTCATTATGATGGATGGAGACGCACTCTAACATGATCTTGAGCATGTGCTTTGCGTAATCTTGCCAATCGGTTGCCATGTGAAAGCAGCCATCCAATTTTAGTTTTTTAAATAGCCGCATAACAAATTCCACTTGCACAATACGCCTTTTATGGTGTTTACGCTTGTGCCACGGGTCCGGAAAAAACAACTGTATAAGGCTTAACGATTCATTCGCTATCATGTGTTCTAAAACTTCAACGGCATCGTGAGACATTACACGGATATTGCTTATTTCATTTTCTTGCATACGTAATAATAGTGCGCCAACGCCCGGCTTATGAACTTCAATTCCAATGTAGTTTCTATCAGGATATAAAAGTGCTTGCTCGGCTAATGAACCACCC
>JBMYPE010000001.1:0-30260 GCA_049600015.1 Kangiellaceae bacterium | reverse complement strand
AACACCCCAGTAACAAATAGCATCGCAAAAGTCACAGGTATTTCGGTGGTAGGAATTTTAATTGGCAGTTGGATCAAACTAAAAAGAACAAAAATTGCCCAAACAATGAGAGGTACACCCACAAAATGAGTTTTTATGTTCTTTTTGTTTAAGTGAACACTTTTGTAGGTTGATAGTTGTTCAACAATTGTTTTCATGTCATACCTCACAATTACCAAATTTTCTAGGTTTAACAGTATACCCAGTCTATAGAACTAAAAACAGCTAGAATTCTTGCATAAAACGAACGATCGTTCAATTTAATTCAAACAACCGTTTGAATTGTAGGTTGATCTAGTTATAATCAGTCCACCAAAAATTTAATCAAGTCCTATGGATTGAGTAAACTAGGTAACGCTTTCTATTTTTAAAAGCTACACTCTATCCTCTCAATTGAAATAACTGTTATAAACGGAGCAAACGAATGATATATGAAGGTCAATCTCTTCGCTGTGAAATGCTTGATAATGGCATAGCGGAATTAGTATTCGATAGTAAAAGCGGGTCAGTGAATAAGTTCGATAAGGCGACGTTAGCAGAATTAAAATCAGCAACAGATAAGCTTGCATCCACAGAGGGCGTTCGCGGTGCGATTGTCACAAGTGCTAAAAGCGTTTTTATTGTGGGTGCTGATATAACCGAATTCCTTGGTATGTTTAAAGAAAGCAAAGAGCAGATGATTGCTTGGTGCGAGCAAGCCAATGCGATATTTAACAGTTTTGAAGATTTACCTTTCCCCACAGCGGTGGCTCTCAATGGTTTTGCTTTAGGTGGCGGAATGGAAATGGCGCTGTCATGTGACTTTAGAATTGCCAGCCCAGCAGCCAGAGTTGGTTTGCCAGAAACTCAGCTAGGCATTATTCCGGGGTTTGGCGGTACGACTCGTTTACCTCGTTTGATAGGTGCGGACAATGCAATTGAATGGATTGCCACGGCAAAGCCGCAAAAACCAGACAACGCATTAAAAGTTGGAGCGATTGATTCTGTCGTGTCACCAGAGTTACTAAAAGAGACTGCCATTCAAATGGTCAGTGATGCGGCTGAAGGATCGTTAGACTGGAAAAAAAGAAGAGCGATCAAACAACAACCTTTACAATTAAATCAGTTAGAAGGTCTTATGGCATTTAATGTGGCTAAAGGAGAGGTAGGTGCTAAGGCTATGCCGCATTACCCAGCTCCAATGGAAGCGATTAATGTTATCGAAAAATCAGCAACTATGTCTCGAGACGAAGCATTAAAAGTAGAGCATGAAGGTTTTGTAAAAGTTTGCCAAACATCTCAAGCACGAGCGATGGTGCAAATCTTTTTAAGTGATCAGCTAATTAAAGGTAAAGCCAAAATTGCAGCAAAAACTGCCACTAAAGAAGTTAAACAAGCGGCGGTTATTGGTGCGGGAATTATGGGCGGTGGTATTGCCTATCAATCCGCTAGCAAAGGCATCCCAGTCGCCATGAAAGATATTAATCAAGGCGCGCTTGATTTAGGCATGAATGAAGCGATTAAAATTTTGAGCAAAGGTGTAAAAATTGGCAAGTTAAAAGCTGACAAAATGGCGAAAATTGTATCAGCCATAACGCCTACTTTAGATTACTCTAGCATTAAGCATTCAGATTTAGTAGTAGAAGCCGTTGTTGAAAATCCCAAGGTAAAAGATACAGTCTTACAGGAAATTGAAGGTTATATAGCGGAAGATGCAATTTTAACTTCCAATACTTCTACCATTTCAATTGATTTACTAGCCACTAACTTAAAAAGACCAGAAAAGTTTTGCGGCATGCACTTTTTTAATCCGGTTCATAAAATGCCATTGGTTGAAGTGATAAGAGGTGAAAAAACATCTGATGAAACAATTGCCGCTACCGTTGCTTATGCAAGCGCGATGGGTAAGTCGGCTGTAGTAGTAAAAGATTGCCCTGGATTTTATGTTAATCGTGTTCTATTCCCATACTTTAGAGGATTCAGCTTAATGATGGGAGAGGGAGCAGACTTTAGGCAAATTGATAAAGTAATGACTAAGTTTGGATGGCCTATGGGACCTGCTTATTTATTAGATGTTGTGGGAATTGATACCGCTTATCATTGTGCATTTGTATTAGCAGAAGGATATCCAGAAAGAATGTCTATTATAGACGGAGATGCGGTTGCTAAATTATTTGAAAATAAAACGCTGGGTCAAAAAACAGGATCAGGTTTTTACGCATACAGCGTTGATAAAAAAGGACGTCCAAAGAAAGATTTTGATGAAGGAATATTCAATTTAATTGGTGAACCAAGTAAAGAATATGAAGCTCAAGAAATTATAGAACGCATGATGCTGCCACTTATTTTTGAAGTCACTCGCTGTTTAGATGAAGGCATTGTGGCAACGGCAGAAGAAGCAGATATGGCACTGTTATTTGGTATAGGTTTCCCTCCATTTAGAGGTGGCGCGTTAAAGTACGCGGATGAAATTGGTTTAGATAACATTATTGCAATGGCTGATAAATATAAGTCTTTAGGTGCTTGTTATGAAGTTCCTGCGCTATTAAAACAATTAGCAGCAGATAACAAGAACTTCTATAACGCTTAATGCTTGTATAAATGAATTCGGAGAAAATAAAATGACTTATGCTAATAATGATGTAGTAATAGTAGACGCAATTAGAACCCCAATGGGACGTTGCAAAGGTGGAATGTTCAGAGATACCAGAGCAGAAATATTAAGTGCTCGTTTGATTCAAGGTTTATTGGATAGAAATGATGCAGTGAATCCAGCAGAAGTTGAAGATGTTATTTGGGGCTGTGTACAACAAACACTAGAGCAAGGTTTTAACATCGCAAAAAATGCCGCATTAATGACTGATTTACCGCATACGGTGGCAGCTCAAACTATCAATCGTTTATGCGGTTCATCTATGCAAGCGATTCATTCTGCTACTCAAGCCATTCAAACAGGCAACGGCGATCTATTTATTGTTGGCGGTGTGGAACATATGGGGCATGTACCTATGATGCATGGTGTAGACTTTGCACCACAAATTTCTAAGTATGCAGCTAAGGCGTCTGGAATGATGGGGCTAACTGCCGAAATGTTAGGAAAAATGCATGGTTTTGATAGAAAAACGCAAGACCTGTTCGCTTATAACTCTCACCAAAAAGCACATGCAGCAACGACAAGCGGTGCATTTTCAAAAGAAATTTTAGCAATGGAAGGTCATGATGCTAATGGCGTGTTGAAGATGTTTGATTATGATGAAGTTGTGCGTCCTGAAACATCAATAGATGGATTAGCAGGATTGCGACCTGTATTCGACCCGCGCGGAACTGTAACAGCGGGTAATGCGTCGGCACTATCCGATGGTGCATCGGCAATGTTAATGATGAGTGGTCAAAAAGCAAAAGATTTAGGTTTAACACCAATCGCTAAAGTTAGAAGTATGGGTGTGGCAGGTTGTGATCCTGCGATTATGGGTTATGGACCAGTTCCGGCCGTTAAAAAAGCATTAAAACGAGCTGGACTACAAACTTCAGACATAGAGCTTTGGGAATTAAATGAAGCCTTCGCGGCTCAAGCTTTACCAGTGATAAAAGATCTAGGAATCCTCGACGACCTCGATACTAAAATTAATCTAAACGGAGGTGCAATTGCACTTGGTCATCCATTGGGTTGTTCAGGTACCAGAATTAGTGGAACACTTCTTAGGTTAATGGAAAGTAAAGATGTTAATTTGGGTGTGGCGACTATGTGCATTGGTTTAGGGCAGGGAATTTCGACGGTATTTGAGAGAGTTTAATCTTTTAATTTTAAGTTGGAATATGAAGCGACCTTAGGGTCGCTTTTTTATGTCCAGAGAAGAAGTATGAGCGTTAAAGAGGCATGAGTGCTTCCACTTCGATGCGCGTTGAATCCGTATTATTGTCTCAATTTGAGATTTGATAAGCTGAATTTATAGGAGTATAAATAAGACTAAAAAATAAGACAGGGATGAATACACCGATGTCTACCACATCCACTACTGAAAACATCAGCTCCTCCAAATTAAACAAGTTACCCATATTTTTTGGGTTACTTCTGTTTGTATCAGTATTTTATTTTTATTATCAAAGTAATTCTGAACGTGATGCAGTTAATAATAGAGAGGCATTTAAAAGCCTAGAAAAGATAACGAAAGAGTTTGAACGGAGCTTTTTACAACTCAAAGTCGCTATAAAGTACTCAGGATTATTAGTTGATGAAACTGTTGTCACCGCCAATCAGATCGAACGAAAAATAAACCAATTAAAAACAAACTTCGATAAAGCTTATGGTAAGTCAAATTTATCTAAGGAAGCGTTTTATAATTATGTTCGGGATATTGACAAGTTGGAAAAAGAGCTAGCTAACTTGAAGGAAAAAGAAAAACCAACTGAACAAAGCTTAACCCATGAGGAGTTGGAATCTAAAAAGATCGAATTAAAAATAGAAAAAAACAAAAGAAAGTTAGAAGACTATTTTCACAATCAAGCGTCGGTAAACATGAATGTTCAAAACTCCAAGTTGCTGATGGATTACATTGAACAATTGAAGGCTGACTTAAAAAATCTAAAGAAGCAAGTAGGCTCAAAATTTGATCGAAATTATCTAACTAAATCAAGCCTGAATGAAGTGCCTGATTTATTGCAGAACTTGTTCAAAAGTATAAAGTATAGTAATGGGAAAGCACCCAATGACATTTGCCGATCAGGTGCCCAACCTTATAAAATAAATAAGAATAAATTATTAGTTTGTCTAAAAGATCTACAAAATCAAAATGCCTATTTAGAGCTCGAACTAAAAGATATTTTTGTTTTGCAACACGAATCGTTTGATGGCCTTTTATTTAGCGATTCAAAAGGTAACATAATATCTGCCGGCGACAATCATTCTAGCATCGGTTTTTCAAATATGAATTCCGTGTTTACGCAAATATCTAAAGAAAATTTGGATATAGGAATGTTTGGGAAGTTCTCGTCTAAAGAAAATAACGAGCTAAATAAGAACAATAACGACACTCCTTCGGTAAGCACTTACACTGATATGAGTTTTTCAGGAACAAAATATCGAATTTTTGTTTATCCCTTTAAAATAAAGGATGAACTTGAAATTGGTGAAGAAAAATCGTTCTATCTTATTGGATTAATAAAAAAGAAAAAATTTACCTCTAGTTCACAAGGTAATAATTTTAAGAAAACTGGATTTATTATTTCTTTTTTATGTGTTTTTACCTTTGTTGTTGCTTTAGTGAGGCTAATGATCAGCGAAAAAAATATTGGCTTTGGTTGGTTGTTTAGAGCTTTGTGTGTAGTTTCGTCGGTTTCGTTTATCGTTCTTTTTAATTCAGGTTTACTCAGCTTTATAGGTTATGAATTAGAAAAAAACAGAAAGCAAGTCGAAGGCAAACGAAATTTGTCACTTGTTCAAGAGAGGTTAACGAGTAATGTTACAGATGTATTGACCAAGCTTGAGCACAATAGCACCCTTTATAGTAAGAACGAATTGAGAGAAAGTTCTAATGTAGACATCGAAGAAGTATTTAATCATTCCATAAAAGACCTACACCTGAAAAAATACCCAGATGAAGGCAGTGATATTGCTGCTGTAGGGAGCTGCTTAGACAAATATAAAAATTATAAAAAACTAGCTTATATCAGCGATTCAAATGGCTCTGATAATTTAGTAATACCTTTGATACGGACAATGTTTAATGCCAATGAAAATGGTGATTTGTGCTTGCCTGATATTGAGTACGCAGAAAAAACTAGTGGTATGGACGTTTTGAACGTCAGTCATAGAAATTACTTTGCATCGGTTGTATCTGGAAAATATCAAAAAAGCGATATTAAGAATGAACATAAATTTTATATTGAACGACTGCTTAATTTAACTGACGGTACACGAGGAACAACCATTGCAATTCCATGGAATAGTAATTCAATCGTCGGTGCTGATATTACTATGCCTGGATTGACGATTAATAATGGTCTAACCGAGGACTATCAGTTCGCAATTGTTGAGCGTGCTTCAGGTAAAGTATTGTTTCATAGTCATGATGAATTAAGTGTCACTGAAAATTTTTATGCTGAGCTCGACGGAAATGAAAATATTACACATATTATTAAATATGGTTTAGAAAACTATGATAAAAAGCAGCAGTTTTTTATAAAAGGACATTATCACGGAACAGCCTATAATTTCATAATTTCTGAAAGTGGGATAGATGATTGGGCAACTATTATATTTTACCCAGTTGATACGATTAACACCTATGTTGAAGATATTTATTCCTATATATCTATTTCAATGATCATCATTTTGTTATTAATTACGGCGATAATATATTTACTTCCAATCATTGCTAAATACACCAAAATCCTAGAACTAGAGACAGTTTTAAAAATAAATAACCATGCTTTAATCGTGTGGTTAATCTCTTTGTTTAGCGTGATGACGTTAGTTAATATGAGTCAATTTAACAATATTAGCTTGTTGATTGGCCTTTTATTTTTGTTAATGCTTGGTCGTTTTGTAAGCCGTCACAGTACAGGCAAGCTAGTGATTTCGATTGTTTTGGTTGGATCAGCGGTGGCATATCAAATGGTGTTAAGCAATTCTATTAACTTTGTGAATAATGGTGTGGAAAATTATTATCAATTGGTTAGCAAATCAAACCAACTAGAATCAAAAAATAGAAAAAGCGAAGTGGCTGGGCTTTATTTTCCGAGCAAGCAAATCGTAGATGACAATGTAGTTATTGAAGGAGAGAAGGCAGAAAATCATCAACACAAATTTAAGTTAGCCCCTCATTCTCTATCCTATTCACATATAAGAAACCATTTTGATATTCAGTATATTGGAGATGGGAAAGAGCACAAAAAAATAGAAATAATTCATTGGCGAGTATTAGCGGTTCTGTTCATACTACTCATTATTTCATTAGTCGCTTGGAATTATTTTTATAGAAAAATAGTAATAGCTAAACTTTATGGAACAGAGAAGTTCCTAGATTATCTCGGTGATTTAAGTCTTGAGTACTTGAATAAAGAGATTTCTGTTCCAAATGATAATCTAATGCTCAATTACGATGATCGTTCGGTGGCTCAAATTAATCATA
Organism: Kangiellaceae bacterium; assembly: GCA_049600015.1. Lineage (GTDB taxonomy): Bacteria > Pseudomonadota > Gammaproteobacteria > Enterobacterales > Kangiellaceae. The sequence goes on along the minus strand of JBMYPE010000001.1, from coordinate 23,112 downwards.
TTAAAAATAGTATGCCAGCTTTGGATTATACTGAAAATGAAGAGAGACCAATGTTTAATGTGTATATTAAGGAGTCTGATAATTTTCAAGATTTATACATTACCAGAGTTGACAGTTTATTTTTTGATGCGAGTAAACGAAAACTATTTTTTAGGCAACTTAAAAAAATAGTCAATTTGGTGATTAAAAACTCTAACTACAGATTAAATTTGTTTGTTAAAGACATCACCATTAAGTCAATATTTAAAAGAGAGTTCTTACAATCAAGTAATAACGCAGAAATCCATTTAACAAATGAAGAAATTTTCAATTGGTCCTGGTTGTTGTCAAAATTTGAAGTTGTCGTTCCTGAGACAATGTACAAAAATGTTGATGGTGATTATATAGTTAACGAGTGTTCAGTTTTTAAAGAGCTAAAATATGTTGCAGATAAATGGATGGAAATAAACAATGTTAGTAGATTGCCACAAGAAACTAATTTGTCACAAGGTAATGTAAATAGTAAAACTGAGTATAATGAAAACAGGTTTATGTTATTACATGCGAACGCACTTTATCGTTTTAAATGGGTTAAGTGTAGCAACTCTGAAAAATTAGAACTTTTTCACACAGCAAACGGAATTAAACCTAACCCAAGAAACAAGTCTGTGATCGAAGATTTGGTAGTCAAAGGTTTTATTAAGTTAGATCATAAAAAAAGATTGATTATTTCAAATAGTAGCTTTCAATTGTTTGTCAAAAACGCGGAAATTTCAGAGGCCTTTGTTACAATGCAAAAACAGGCGGAAAAAGGGGTATGGCAAAATTATAAATGGTTAGTAAGTATAGGTTTGTTTGCGATATTGGGATGGCTCTTTTTAACAGCAAGTGATATTTTTGATTTGATGTTGACCACCCTTGCAGGCTTATCGACATTACTAATTAGTGTGTCTAACAGTGCTAGCTTGTTTAAAAACACATTTGGTAAATAGAATCACTTTAAAAGAGCTTGAGATCTAAACAAGTTGTAAATATTAAATAGTAAAGGAGTATAACTTTGTGAAAATTACATTATTTTACGCAACCAATAGAAATCATGAAGGAACGAATCGTTGGAAGCCTTCTGGTTATGGAAAAAACTTTAGTTCAGATCGAAATAGTAATTTACGTTTTGGTAAAATCGAGTTGACGGTTACTGAGAACAAAATAAATGAGTTTCTACAAAAATCGAAACACAAACGTATTGGCGATGGCGAAGGATTGTCAGAATATTTAACTAAGCTTGCAAAAAATAAAGCGAAAATTAACGCATATAAAGACGTCACTGCTGGGGGCAAAACTGGATTTGATGAAACACAACTTGCGTCAAAAAAACTTTTTCAAGAATTAAAAACCATCATGGATAAAAAACAGGATATTATGATTAACATACATGGATTTAATGTTGATTGGTGGGAAGCCGTTGGCGCAGCTATGGCGCTTGAACTTATGCTTAACCGTAAAACTATCCATGACCATAGTAATAAAAAGTCTGTTTCCGTCTTTTTATTTAGTTGGCCTTCTAATGGGGATATGATGAAAGGAAGAGCTTATGCATCTGATAAGCAAGATGCAACTGATTCTGGTATCGCAGTCGCTCGCGGATTTTTAAAATTGCGAGATTTTCTAATGACATTGAGACCTAAAAAAGTCGTATCTAAATTAAAGCTTGATAAGTCACTCGAAGAGTGTGGGCAAGACCTGCATTTACTATGTCATTCAATGGGAAATTTTGTGCTTCAAAATGCTTTAACCTCTTTAGTTAAAGAAGACAAAAATGATGTTCTTCCTCGACTATTTAAAAACGTGTTTATGTGTGCTCCCGATGTGGATGATACGGTATTTGAAATGGAACAACCAATGAATAATGTCCATCAATTAAGTCGCCATGTGAGTATTTATTTTAATAAAGGCGATGTGGCAATGTATATATCAGATTATACAAAAGGCAATGTTGAAAGGTTAGGACATGCTGGCGCAGCGAGACCGAATCAATTACATAACAAAATACATCAAATTGACTGCTCCGATATTGTAGGCGGGAGTGTTGAGCATAGCTACTACCTCTGGGCATCGGTGAACGAAGATATAAAGCAAACAATTGATGACTGTGATTTTAGTGATGATAAAAGAAGAAGAAAATTAAAATCAAATAATGTTGCAGTGCTTCAATAATTGGTCAGATATTTAATTTTAGTTTAATTTGATACTATCCGAGAAATATCTCTTTTTGCGCTCTAACTATGGCATTGACATGAAAATCTGCAATTGCGTCTCTGCCATGTCTTGTCATAAGAATATTTTTACACTCCTCTTCATTATCCATGAAAAAATTCTCTGTTAATATGGCCGGCATTCTTGTGCGCTTGAGTACCGCAAAACCAGCTTCTTTATCGAGATCTCCATCAGAATAGTCGGCCCTTAGTTTTTTATCTGGAAAGGTTTTTTTAAACTCTTCGCCAAACAATGTAGCAATTTTATCGCTTTTACTATGCCCTCTGGAAGTGAAAACCTCAAACCCTCGTCCTCCTCCGGCATTAGAATGCACGCTCAGATAAAAACATTTTCTTTTGTATGCATCATTTGCTCTTTTGATCCTTGTTGCTAAAGTTACATCTCTCATTTCTGGCGCGATGTTAATATAAGCAATATTTAGACTAGTTAAAGATTCAATAATTCTGGCAACAATGGCTCGGTTAAATTCACCTTCAAAAAGTTGTGAGCCATCATCCCAAATCGGTGATCGTTTTCCAGGTGTTTGGTAGTCGCCGTTGATTAATCCGCCATGTCCATTGTCTAATAAAACTAACATATTATATTTTCCTTTTTCTAGATTTGCCAAGCATACGAAAACTTCATAAACACTGAACGATTTTCTTTTTCAATATGTGCCATTTCATCATTTTGGAAACCATTATCTGAATAGCCTGCAAAAAATAAAGTTTGAGGGTTAACCTTATATGAATATAAAAGCTGAGTTGCAAGAGAAATAAATTTTGGGATTTCGTTATCAACCGAATCATCCAAGTATGAATCGTATAGCACCGGGTTTTTTTGAATGTTTAACTTTTGTAAAGTAAATCTAAGACTGCTCCGTTCATTAAACAAATAAGTAAATCTAAAGTTAGTCGCTGATGCATTAAATAATTCACCTGTATCCAAATCAAACCACTGTTTAGAAAAATTTAATCTCACTAGTATATTTTGATTTGCCTGCCACTCCATCCCAGGTGAAATTCGTTTTGATTTACCTAACTCACTGTTCACGAAATCAATGGTATCGCCAGTATTAAGACGAATATTAAGCTTAAGGCCGGAGATAGGTTCAGCGGCTAAGAATAAGAAATAAAAATCTTCATCAAAATAAATATCATCCCATTCTCTTTCTCGTTGTCCTAGCCCAAAATTTATTGCAGATTGATAAGTACCTTCTACACGAACATTTGCTTCCAATTCTTTTTCTAAAAGTTTTCCGTCAGAGTTTTTAGTGATATCCCAATCCCCGCCCAATGAAGCGCGATTCCACCATTTCTTTTCATTTGGTGATGGAAACCAAATTCTTCGCATACCAATCACCGACTTAGTAAAATCAACTTTTCGGATAAAACCTAAATCTGCTCTAAAGTCCTTACCAAAATCAACATGCCTTACTTTGGCACGCCAATTTCTAGTTTGATAATCATAATTTAAAGTAAACGCGTTATCCGAAATTTTTGCTTTATTAATCTCGAAATCTTCATTCTCTAGCATTGCATCTGAATATTGGTTTTCTGAATTCATTAGTTGGTAGGTAAAAGAATGATCTTGATTGAACCAATATTTACCATCAATTGAGGATACTCGATTTGAGTATCCATCCGCAGTTTTATTTGTAATCAGTGCGCCCACATTATTCTTATTACCTAAGTCATAGCTGTAACGCAAAATTTGGTTTTCACTTTCTAGATTATCCATGGTCAGCAAATCGGAACCTTGACTGCTAGGTAAAAGAAAACTGGTTGCCTCATCTTTAACCGAAATAACACCATAACTATGATTGTTTGATTGCCCTGTTACTTTTATACCATAGTCTGGTGAGATTAAATCACGAGTATGTACAAGGCGGTGAGGTGTATTAAAATAGTCTGCGCCATCTAAAAAAAATGGTCGTTTTTCATCGACAAAAATCGAGAAAGTAGAATTGACTTCCAGTTGAGCGGAATCTGCTTCTACTTGAGAAAAATCAGGATTAATTGTTGCGTTAAGATAAGTCTCTGGAGTAATGCCCCATCGTAGATCTAGCCCAACACTCGAATCCAAACCATCATTTTCCCAAGCACTTGGAATGCTTTGGTCGTTAAAGCTTCGAGTTTCATTTTTTCCTAAAGTGAGAGTAGGAATAAGGCGTAGGTTTTTTGACTCCTTAATATTCGTTAAACCAACTAGTTTATCAAATTGGCAAATATTACAAGCAATGCTTCGGTCGACCGGTGAATTAGCAATTCTATGAAAGGACTTTCTTGGTAAAAACCTTAACAGCTCTACTCCCCAAGATTGCTTTTGACCTGTAGACGGAAAGCGAAGCGCGCTAAAAGGAATTGCCATTTCAACAATATAACCATCCGAGTTTACTTTTGCTTTACTCTGCCAAATGGCATCCCAAGTTGAGTCGTCACCCCTAAAATCTTCTTGAATCGCATCTGCTTGAATGCTTTTTGCGTTAGTAAAAAATTGAAATGCTTTTCTGTTTTCGCCAAAGGTGTCAAATTTTAAGCCAACAAAATCACTACTCCAGATGTTATCTCGATCTAACAAATAATCTCTGATTTCACTTGGATTGTCATCTTTAGCGTCAAATGCGACAAATAGCGTTTCGCCATTTTCATATAGATAAACGTGTGTAATCACACTTGGCTTTATATTCTCGCCAGGAGAAGTTTCATAATTTAGATCGATCTTTAGGGCTTTTTGCCAAATTTCTTCTGTGAGCTCTCCATCAACAGTGATTTGTTGTGGAAAGTGAGGGAGATAGAGGTCTTTTGCAAAAGTACTTGAAGCGATACAAAAGTAACAAAGAAAAACTAAAAGCGATAAAATTCTAAAATAATGTGGAGATAAGATAGAATAGGGCTGCGTTTTAGCGATCACTTTATTATTATTCCTTTTTTGTCGTCCAAGCGAAATTTTAGCACGCTATATACGAGCATAGTAGATCTCTTTGATTTTAGATATTTAAAATAAGGTAAGAACATGAAATTTTTCCAATCTAAGTTAGTTTTTAGCTTGTTGATTTTTTTATCCATTTTAGTTGGCTGTCAATCGACTCAACAAAAACCAGAAAAACAAAAAGTCAAAAATATAATATTGATGATTGGGGATGGCATGGGGCCTGCTTATATCAAAGCGTACCGACTTTTTAAAGATGATCCAGAAACAGAAATATTTGAGATGACAACTTTCGACAAGCACTTAGTAGGTACGCTTGATACACATCCAAAAGGAACAAATGAGAAGGTGACGGATTCCGCTGCCGCCGCAACAGCTTATGCGACGGGCAAGAAAGTGCCAAATCGAACTTTATCAATAACAGATCAAGGTGAGGAATTGCTCACGGTACTAGAAAAAGCGAAACAACTAGGAAAATCAACCGGAATAGTTGTTACCTCACCACTTACTGGTGCAACGCCAGCAGCTTTTGTCGCCCATCATCCAAGTCGTTATGAATACGCGAAAATAGCGGATCAGTTTTTTGATAACCAATTCGGTAGTAGTCCTTACGTAGACGTAATGTTAGGGGGAGGGAAGAATAATTTTGTAAGGGAAGATCGTAACCTAACCAAAGAATTTAAATCTAAAGGATATAATTATGTCGTCAACAAAGAAGGTTTACTAAATAATACTCAAGAAAAAATGATTGGTATTTTTGCTAAAGAACAACTAGATAAAATGATGGATCGCAAAAAAGAAACGCCATCTTTAGCTGAAATGACAAATGCAGCAATAAAACAACTATCAAAAAACAAAAAAGGTTTCTTTTTAATGATTGAGGCCAGTCAAATTGATTGGGCTGGTCATAGAAAAGATATTGTTGGTGCAATGTCAGAAATGCAAGACTTTGAACTAGCTTTAAAGGAAGTTATTGAGTTTGCAAAAAGTAATAGTGAAACACAAGTGATTCTTACCGCAGATCATTCTACTGGAGGATTATCAATTGGGAGTGAAGTAAAGGGCAAGAAATATTATGATTGGAATAGTGATGTGATACGTTCTTTTACTAAAACACCGGAAGAAATTGCAGTACAGGCATTAATCGCCAAGGACCTTTATTCTGCCTTTATAAAAGCTTCTTCTATGGAAATTTATCAAGACGAAGTGGCCACATTAAAAAGCTTTACTTTTCCTGAGGAGCTAATGAATATCGATATTAAAGGTAAGAGTGAAAGTAAAATTGAAAATGCATTGGTCGCTACCATCACCAATATTATAAACGACCATAGTTACACCGGTTGGACAACAAGAGGGCACACAGGTGTTGATGTTAATTTATATGCGTATGGCCCTAGATCTGCAGAGTTGGCCGGACATCATGACAACACTAAAATCGGTCAATTTATTTTTAATTTATTGAACGAGTAAAGCGATTAATATGTTTTACGAAACTATTGAAGATACTCAATAGTTTCTTAATTCTCTGCGTAATAATTTGCCGACTGTTGATTTTGGCAGTTCATCAATAAATACAATTTCACGGGGTATTTTATAAGCGGCTAATCTTTCTTTGCAAAAGTTGGCAACCTCTTCCGCAGTAACTGAACTATCGGTTTTAACTGCAAACAATTTTGGGCTTTCACCAGTTTTTTCATTTTTAACACCAATACAAGCGGACTCAAGAATTCCCTCCATATTAGAGACAACATCTTCAATTTCATTTGGAAATACATTAAAACCAGAAACAAGAATCATATCTTTTTTACGGTCCACAATATGGAATGCACCATGTTCATCTAATAAAGCAATATCGCCTGTCTTGAAGTAATTATCAGGCGTCATACATTCATCAGTGGCTTTTTGATTTCGCCAATAACCTTGCATCACTTGTGGGCCGCTGACGCATAATTCACCGGATTCGCCATCGGCGACCACATTATTATCATCATCTCTGATTGATACATCGGTAGAGGGTACAGGGTAACCGATTCCGCTGATATAACCATTCGACGTTGGGTGATTTAGACTCACAATGGGAGCGGTTTCTGATAATCCATAGCCTTCATATATACTTGTGCCGGTAATAGATTCCCACTTGTTAGAAACGGCATCTTGTACGGGAGCTCCTCCACCAACGGTTAGTTTTAGGCTCGAAAAATCGATCTCATCAAAGCCTGGCGTGTGGATTAGTCCATTAAATAATGTATTTACACCGGTAAAAAATGTTGCTTGAGATGTTTGCCAAGTTTTTACAAATGAAGGCATATCACGAGGGTTGGCTATTAAAATATTTTTTGCACCTAGATTAAAGCTAGCTAACGTGTTCACCGTTAAAGCAAAAATATGATACATGGGGATTGCCGTCATAACGGTTTCTTTACCTTTCTCAAGATAGTTTTGCGTTACTTGATTATATTGTAAAAGGTTAGCGATGATATTTCCGTGACTGAGCATTGCGCCTTTAGAAAGACCTGTAGTACCTCCTGTATATTGCAAAAATATTAGATCGGTGTGGGATAACTGTGGGGTTGTTATTTCGTGTTCTGCACCGTGATTTAACGCATCAACAAATGAAATTGTATTTTGTAGTCTTGGATCGGTCGGGGTACTTGGTAAATTTAAATTAACTAAATCATCAATTCCAGAAACGATGACATTCTTAATTGGGCTGCTTTCTATTATTTCCGCAAGAACTGGTGTTGATGCTGAAAAGATAATTATATTCTCTACATCGGCATCTTTTAGTTGATGCTGTAATTCGTGAGCAGAGTAAAGTGGATTAACGCTGACTTGAACCGCACCAATACGAATAATTGCCCACATGGAAATAGCAAAAGTAAATGTGTTCGGGCACATAACCGCTACTCTATCACCCTTTTTGACACCTAATTCATTTTGTAAATAGGCACCGAAATTATCTGAGAGGGTTTTTATGTTTTGATAAGTGAGTTCCTTGCCAAAACTTTGAAAAGCTATAAGTTCATTATATGATTCCACAGCCTTATCAAAAACTTCGACTACGGAGTGATGACGATTGATGTCGACTTCACGCGAGACGTTATCGGGATAATTTTTGTGCCATGGTTTTTCCATTATTAAAGCCTCTGTGAGTGTTAAGGTTTGTTAACTAGTTAATTTATATTCCGCTAGATGTAGCCTTTTCTGCGATTTTATTCAGTGCATTATTAATCTTTTTTAATAGAGTTTCACAATTTTTCATTTGATGGCGTTTTTGCAAAAAACGCGGTGAGTTATAAGCGAGTTTTACTTGTTGATCTTCTTTCCAGATAAGCATTTTTTGAGGTAAATCAATCGCTACACTGGGACTACACTGCATTAATTTTGAACCGACTTGAGGTTTACCAAAAATTACAACTCGAGTAGCAGGAAGATCAATGCCGTGTGCTTTCGCCCCTTCACTGTGATTAATTTGCGAGAAAATCCTAAATCCTTTGTTTTGTAGGATTTTCAGCAAACGTTTTTCTGTCCTATCAACCGAGTGAGCACTGTTGTGTGTCACCATACCTTTACTTTGAGACCAACTATTACTACAGAATATGCAAACAAAGACGAGAGTGATAGTTTTTAAGAAGTTAGTATTTAGCATTTTGAAATTCCTGAAAAATATTGATAATGCACTGTTTCGATAATACCAATATCTACAGACTAACGCGAGTATGTAGCTTCTAACTTATAAGACTCAATATATGTGGGGAAAAATCGTAAATATTAAGCAAATTGCGATATTTGGGTCTAACCTTAATTTAAGGTATATAAAATGTGAACAATCTGATTGATCCCTCCTAGAGCAGGTTTAATCAATCGAATATAGAGGTATATATGAATTTGACAGTTACGGCACGTATCGTGGGTGGTGCCATATTAACTATTGTCCTTCTGGCAGTTTTAGTTTTTAACGGTCTCTCTGGTGTAAGTAGTATTAATGATGGGTTAACCAGAGTCACAGAAGAGTCAACGCCCATGTTACAGCAAACTAGCAATGTAATGACTAGCCTATTAAAGGCATCGGTGCAGGTGAATAACTATCATCAAGAAATTGAAGCAGGTGAATTGGCAAAATTTGAGCGGCAATACTCAGTTTTTCATGAAGAAAATGACAAAGCGTATGCCGCACTCGATCAATATTCGGCAAGTTATGAAAATATCAATTCGATATTGAATACAAGCCATACAAAAGTGAATGAATATTTTAATTTAATACCTCAATCATTCAAATCACACCAAGAAGATCTGAAACTCCAAGCGGAGCTAACCACTAAACAAGTGGCATTTGAAGATGCCGCAGATGAGCTGGATTCTTTACTTTCTGATTTTTCAGACGAGGTGGGTAATAAATCAGTTTCAGATAATCTATTGGCTATGTCTTCCATGGTAAATGAAGTGACGGTGACCATCACCGACGCGCTAGCGATCGCTGAGATGTCTCAAGTGAAAACAGCGTCAAATGAAATTAGCACATTGATACAGGATTTTGACAAGCGATTTGCTCAGGTAAGTAATCATGGGGCAGGTAGCAGCAACGAATATTTCGAAGATACCAATGCTAGCGTTGAGATATTCAGAAACTTAGTGATTGGCTCATCTAGCATCGTGCATCTATTGGAAACACAGCTTAATATTAAAGAAAAAGCTAAGTCTGAATTGGTTCGATCATCGCAAATTGTCGAGCAAGCTTTAGCTGAATTAACAGTAGTTTCTGAAAGAGTTAACGCTTTGAATTTAAGTATCAAGGAAGAAGCTGGAGATAATGTATCCTCTAGTCGAGCGTTAATGATTGGACTTGCAATTATCGCGATTCTGGTGGCCGTTGGAGCTAATGCATGGGTGTTAAAAAGTATTAGAGGCCCTCTTTTAGAAGTACTCAATGTCATGAACAAAGTCGCTGCCGGCGACTTAAGAGATAAGGTGGCTGTTAATAGCGACGATGAAATAGGATTGTTATCGGATGGCATTAATCGCTTGAGCACGCAGTTAAGTGGCATGATGACAGAAATTTCTAGTAGTTCAGAGCAACTATCCGCTGCTGCGGAACAGACCTCTGCGATTTCACTTCAGAGTAACGCTAGTATTGGGCAACAAAAAGAGCAAACAGATATGATTGCTACAGCAATGACTGAGATGACAGCAACGGTTGATGAAGTTGCTTCTAGCGCAAGTAATACCTTAAAAGAAGTGCAAGGTGCTAATTCAGAGGCATCTTCTGGGCAACAAATTGTACAAGAAAATATTAACACTATAAATGGATTAGCTTCTGAGATTCAACGAGCGGCTGGTGTGATTGACAAACTCGATGAGTACTCAACCAATATTGGTAGCGTATTAGATGTGATTAGAGGAATAGCCGATCAAACTAATTTATTAGCATTAAATGCTGCGATTGAAGCAGCAAGAGCAGGTGAACAAGGTCGAGGATTCGCTGTTGTTGCCGATGAAGTTAGAACATTGGCAAGCAAAACACAAGAGTCAACATCCGAAATTCAAGAGATGATAGAAAGATTGCAAACAGGAACGCAGGAAGCTGTTGAGGTTATGAAAAGCAGTACTGAGGAAGCGCAAAACAGTGTTGCAGAAACTGCTAAAGCAGGAGAGTCACTGACTAAGATTACCAATGCCGTTAGCGTAATCAATGATATGAGCAGCCATATTGCGAGTGCGGCGGATGAGCAGAGTTCAGTTTCTCGTGAAATGCATGAAAACATTCTCTCTATCTCACAAGCCGCTGATCAAACAGCGCAGGGCGCCACAGAAAACTTAGCAGCCAGTCAAGATATGGCAAAATTAGCGGTTAATTTACAGGGGCTAGTGTCACATTTTAAGTTTAATTAACAATCACTATTCTAGAAGCTCATCTTAAATTTGAGAAAGCCGAACCTAGTTTCGGCTTTTTTATTGGGTGGGTGTTCTAACAATAATTATGCTCTAGTTACATTTTTTCTGTTTTGGTGAGCGAAACCATAACTAACATTTTATGCTAGCTAGACGAATCCATTCTTCTTAATTCGCGAATTGTTTTTCGTAGTAAACAAGCAATCGTTGCTTAGCGATTTGTATAACTAAGACAAGTTAAAAATTAGCGAATATACCACTTAAATACTAAACTTATTTTATACATCTGTTTAAGTTCTGATCAATTAAGAGAATATGCCAATATGAATGTTTTTTTCAAACCAGCCGTTCTATTTTTGAATTCTATGCGGTTTCCTTATAAATTTCTGGTGATATTTATCATTGTATTGTTACCTTTGGTAATTCTTACCTTAGACGTTTTTAGTGGTTTAAGTGAGAAAATATCATTTATTAAAAATCAACAAATTGGCGTTGAATATATCTATTCGATGAAGCCGCCCATCCAAGCCATACAGCAACATAGAGGAATGAACTCAGCCTATGCGTCTGGTGCAAGAGAGGAATTCCGCTCTAAAATATTATCGAAACGAACTGAAATTGACGGTTACTTGAAACAATTAGAGAAAGTCGATCAGCAAATAGGTAGTCATTTAAATACTTCGGGGTTGCTTCAACCTATCTCTCAGCATTGGAACCAAATTAAAAATGATTCTCTGGATTGGGATGCTAAAACCGTGATCCATGAACACTCAATGCTCATTTCTCGATTACTTTTGCTCATGGCAACAATATCAGATAATTCAGGTATCACCTTAGATCCGGTATTAGATACTTATTATTTAGGCAATCTTTTAGTGACTCACTTACCACAATTACTTGAAAATATGGGCCAAGCCAGAGCATTAGGGAGCGCTATTGCTGGGGAAAAGAAATTCACTCAAGACGCATTTATCAAGTTATCTTTACTGACTAATAATATAGATAACAAATTTTCAACGATACAAAAATCGATATCTAAAGTGTATGAAGCTAACCCGGAGGTAAAATCTCAATTAAATAAGTTTACTGAAAAAAGCAACGCCGCAGTTAACAACATTACGAGACTGTTAAAAAAAGATCTTTTGGAAGCTGATAATATAACAACAAATGCCGATGTTGTGTTTGATAGCGCAACTGCCGCGATAAATAACTCTTATCAATTATTTGATGAGTTAATTCCGGTAATTCAGCAATTATTTGGCGAGCGGTCAAACGATTCCATACAACTAATGATCGTCGAAATTACGGTTATATCGTTTGTTTTGATAATTGTCAGTTATTTATTTGTAGGTCTTTATCTTGCGATTACGAGAAATATTACCATGATTGGCAATGTAGCAAAAAACTTAGCAAAAGGTGACCTTTCAGTCAGAGCGAGGTTAAAAAGCAAAGATGAAATGCAAATAATCGCAAGCGACTTTAACGCCATGGCTAGTCAGTTTCAGCAATTAGTTAAGGAGATTATGAATTCAACGAAGCAACTAATATCGGCAGCAGAACAAGCTTCCAAAGGAACGTCTCAAAATGGTATTAGTTTAAATTCACAAAGAGTGGAAATAGAGCAAACAGCCACAGCAATTAATCAAATGTCTTCAACGGTCGCTAATGTTAACCATAGTGCACAGGACGCAGCTAATGCTACGGGACAAGCTAATCAAGAAGCTAATAAAGGCAAACAAATCGTAGACCAGACAGCAAATTCAATCGCAAGTTTGACTACAGAAGTAGAAAAAGCGGGCAATGTAGTTAGGCAACTTGCTGATGATAGCGATCAGATAGGATCAGTCTTGGACGTCATCAAAGGGATAGCGGATCAAACTAACTTATTAGCACTTAACGCGGCAATCGAAGCGGCAAGAGCGGGAGACCAAGGTCGAGGATTTGCGGTAGTGGCTGATGAAGTTCGTACTTTGGCAGGGCGTACACAAGAGTCGACCGAAGAAATCGCTACCATGATAGAAACCGTTCAATCGGGTGCTAAAAAAGCCGTTCTAGCGATGGACGCAGGTCAACAAAAAGCATATCTGGGCGTTGAACAAACGAAATCAGCCGGAGAAGCTCTGGTGGCGATCACGACGGCTGTTGATACTATCAACTTGATGAATACGCAAATCGCCACAGCGTCTGAACAACAGGCCGCGACTACAGAAGAAATTAATCGAACAATTGTTAGCATTAACGAATTATCAGAAGAGACGACTAAAGGGGCGAACCAAAATATTGAAGTTATTTCAGAATTAACGAACATTTCTTTAAATTTAGAGAAGTTAGTTAATCAGTTTGAAGTAGCCTAAAAGGTGGCGTGATAACATGGGATAAGTTAGTGATTAATCACGCACTTTTGAAGCGTTAACGATTTAAAACAACTCGGCAGATCCCGCATCACGAGATGTACTCGATTCGTTGATTAAATCAGGTACGTCAGAGGGTAGTTTTGTTTCTAGCTCCGCCAGCATATCAATGACTAGTTTGCTGGCTTTTTCCATTTTCATTAAACCGTTTTTAACGCCATCTTTATCACCTTGCTCATTGCTACTCAACGCTTCAAAGCCACCATCGTGGACTTCTTTATGAGGTTTGTTTAGTCGTTGAAAGGTATCGAGGTGCTTATATTTTTTTCCATCGCCTTGAAAATACCATTGTCCAAGTCTACAAGAATGATGATCGGCAAAATCACTGGCTTTTTTATCAGATAAACCCCAAACCGCTCTATATATTTCTGCTTTCCATGTGACATGATCGAGTTTAACAGTCTGTATAAAAGATGAATTGGTCGAGTGATTGATCACAGTAAACATTGATTTGGAAACTTCAGTGATATCATTGATGATGGTTTGCACGTTGTGGGTTTGGTCAAACAGGTTATTTGCAGAGTTTTCAGAATCTCTAATTTGTTTTTGAGTATGGCTAGTTTGCTCTGTGATTGATGAAACAATGGCTGTTATTTCTTGTGATGCGACAGCTGATTTTTGCGCAAGCGTTCTTACTTCATCAGCTACTACCGCAAACCCTCTGCCTTGATCACCCGCTCTTGCTGCCTCAATTGCCGCGTTAAGAGCAAGCAGATTGGTTTGATCAGAAATATTTTGAATTTGTGTGACAAATTGTTCAATGGCAAGTCCTTGCTCACTTAATGTGTCAACAGAACTAGCTGCCTCATTATTTTGGGATTTTATAGTTGCTAAGCTACTGGCAATAGAAGATATCAATACATGAATTTGATCAAATGAGCTGATGGAATCAATTAGTTGATCTTTTTCATTTTTTAATTGAGCAAAAGAGTCTGCCACTGCATCTTTAATGGTTTCAATGGTAAGCGCGCCATCAACCCATAATTCATATAAGTTGGATTGTTCTTTATATTGCTCAATCGCGTGATCTCGCTGCAAGCCGGATACTTCCCTCACCTTTTCAAAAAGCGTCAGGTCACTCTTCATTTTGGCGATTTCTTGCTTAGCTGCTTTGAGTTCCAACTCTAAAGCATTTTCCTTTTTATTCCACCACACGTTTTATCGGCCTATTTTAGCGATTTTGTTCTGTATACTTGAGTATAGTTTAGATATGTCGGTTCGCAAGAATAGTTAGAATAATATAAGAGATTTAGGAGTTTAGACGTGGCTGAGTGTCTCTCCAAATTTAACCCAGCGTTTTCGCAATTCTAAAGCGGTTTCAGGGTGGTTTTTTGCAATCAATTCAACGTTTTGTTGAACCTGCGGGAGGAGTTTTCTATCTCGGAGTAAATCAGCGAACTTAAACAACACTTCGCCCGTTTGGCGTGTCCCCAAGACTTCGCCAGCGCCTCTAATTTCCAAATCTTTTTCGGCGATAATAAAGCCATCATTAGTTTCCCGCATAACTTGTAACCGCTGTTTGGCATTTTTAGAAAGTGGCGCATGGTACATTAACAAACAAAAACTTTCTTTCTCGCCTCTTCCCACACGGCCGCGTAACTGATGTAATTGAGAAAGACCCAGCCGTTCCGGATTTTCAATGATCATCAAACTCGCATTGGGTACATCTACACCCACTTCTATTACGGTCGTGGCGACTAATATATCCAGTTCACCGGATTTGAAGGCATTCATTTGATGCTGTTTTTCTGTCGCTTTTAATCGACCATGAACTAGCCCTATTTTTAATTCGGTGAGCTGTTCTTTTAGTAAATCAAATGCGGCTTCAGCGGCTTGACTGGGAATTTCTTCTGATTCTTCAATTAAAGTACAAACCCAATACACTTGCCTTTTGTCCTGTATGCAAGCATTTCTAATTCTTTCTACGACTTTATCTCTACCCAAATCGTTAATCACCGATGTCTCTATCGGTTTTCTACCGGGAGGCAGTTCGTCAATAATGGATAAATCTAAATCCGCATAAGTGGTTTGTGCTAAAGTGCGCGGTATTGGCGTCGCGGTCATCACTAGTTGATGAGGCGTTAGCTGACTCGAAGAGTTTTGCGCTTTATCTAATAGTGATTTTCTTTGTTCGACACCAAATCGATGTTGCTCGTCAATGACAACCAATGCTAAATCTTTGAATGAAACTCTTTGTTGAAAGACAGCATGGGTACCAACAATAATTTGAGCTTCTCCTTTTTTTATTAACTCTAATGTCTCGGTTTGCTTTTTACTTTTCATTTTACTGACTAACAAAACCACTCTAATTCCGAGGGGTTCGAACCATTGCTTAAAACTTAACTCATGCTGTTCTGCTAAAATTTCCGTAGGAGCCATAATGACTGATTGAAGTTTTTGTTGCGCAATCGGAAGCATTGATAAAGCGGCAACTAGCGTTTTTCCACAGCCAACGTCACCTTGCACCAGCCTAGTCATCGGGTGTGCTTTAATTAGATCATTTTGGATCTCCTTAATCACTCGGTTCTGAGCCTTTGTTAAATCAAAGGGCAACTTTTTAATAAATTGATCGATTGCTTTTGGAATAATAGAAATTGAGTGACTTTTTAAAGCTTTTCTTTCTAATTTTAAATGCAACATCGATAAATGTTGCGCCATTAACTCCTCAAAAGCTAAGCGCTGAATTAATGGGTGCTCACCCGATTGAATGTCCTCTAATGAAATATTGAGCGGCGGTTGGTGTAGCAACCTTAAGGCTTTTGCAAGGGAAGGAAAATTAAGTTTTTGCAAAAGTTTTTCGGGCAATAATTCTTTAATGTAACCAGAATCTAAATAGCTAACTGCCTGCTTCATGATCGAATGAAATGTTTTCTGTTGTAGTCCTTGTGTTGTGGCGTAAACTGCTCTTAATCCATTTTCTAACTCTGGGTTGGATTGATTTTTAAGATACTTAATTTCTGGGTGGATCATACTTACCCCGCGACCTGCACGAGAAACCTGCCCATAAATTTGTACATACTCACCGCGTACAAAGGCTTTCTTTTGCGCCATTGAAAAGAAGAATAAGCGGATGTCTAGTGTGCCCGTTCCATCGGACACTTTACAAACTAACGACCGCTTTTTTCCAAAGGCGATATCCGCACATTCTATCTCCGCAAACACTTGAGCGGTTTGTCCGTGTAATAAACTTGCTATAGGATGGATGCGACTACGATCTTGGTAGCGGGTTGGTAAATGGAATAACAAATCCTCAATAGATTTGATACCAAGATTATTCAGTTTTTCAGCAACTTTTGCGCCGACGCCTTTTAGTGTTTCTACGGAAATTTGCGAGAGTTTCATGGAAATTTAACGATTACCTATGTCGGTTATTCTATAGATAATAAATCCACCTGACCCTTCAGTGCTGTTTGCATACTTTTGGCAATAGCATGTATGGCTTCTTTTCTGGGATAACTTGCACGCCACGCAAGCACAATTCGTCTTTTAGGTACGGGTGAAGCAAAGGGTCTTGAATCTAATCCAGGGTAATCAGTTTGTTTTGCTAACGCTGTGATAGGCATAACAGTGATTCCTAATTTCATTGCCACCATATGTCTTATGGTTTCCAAGGAGCTACCAACAACCCAGCTATCATTTTTTGCCTCTGGTGAATGACAGTTGGGGCAAGCTGCTAGCACTTGATCGCGAAAACAGTTACCAGAGCCTAACATTAAAAGCTCGTTAGCTCGTATGTCATTAACATAAATATTTTTTTGAGATGCAAAGCGATGATCGTCATAAAAAACAGGAATGAAATCTTCATCGTATATTTCTAGTGTCTCTAATGCAGGGTCACTAAAAGGAAGTGCTAAAACGGCTATGTCTAATTCCGCTTGAAGCAATTTTTTACGTAAATTATTGGTGTAATCCTCATCTATGTGCAAAGGCATATTAGGGAATCGCTGGCTGATTTCGGGTATTAACGACGGGAAGAGGTAAGGGCCAATGGTAAAAATGGCTCCTAATCGAATCACACCATCTAACGGGCTTTTTCGTTTGCTTTTTAAATAACTTAATTTTTCTACTTCCTCTAAAACTCTTTGACATTGCTCTACAACGACTTCCCCTTCTTTTGTGACATCTACTTTTCTCTTGCCACGTCTAAAAATGGTTATGCCTAGTTCTTCTTCCAGTTTTTTGATTGCAATACTTAGGCTTGGTTGGCTAATATGACATAGCTCCGCCGCTTGACTAAAGTGCTGTGTTCTCGCGACTGCGGCTACATATTTGAGTTCGTTTAAGGTCATGTGTCTACTTTAAAGAGAGGATTGGTCATATATTAAAACTATTAATTTAGCTTGTTAAGTGGTTTTATAAATGATTTTGTTAATAATACTTTATAAAAGCTTCATTAATAGTAAATTGCTTTCTACAAATGCATTGGAAACTGTTGTAATATAAGCCAGTTAAAGTTCAGGTTACCTTCTTTAACTTCATTGGAAGGCAACTAATAAAATTAGCTACCAACTAAAATCCATAAAAATAAGCCAATAGATAAATTGAGTTGTAGGAATGAATTACTTAATTAGTAAAAAAGCATTTATTAGTCGCTTTATTTTTGTATGTTTGTTTAGTGTGAGTGCCCATGCGGAACAAACTTCAGAGATTTCAGGTGCGGTAGCTAGTTCATCTCAAATTTTAGATAAAGCGGACGACATAAAAAGTGACAAACGCAAAATTATTGTCACTGGAACACGTATAAAACAAATCGATATCAATAGCCTTTCACCGTTAATCTCTATTTCTAGAGAAGAAATTGATAAACAAGGCTATGCCAATGTTAAAGATGTTATTTCTAATCTTACTCAAAATTCAGGAGGTACAATTGATAACTCTTTCACTTTTGGATTTACGCCGGGTGCTTCGGCAGTTAATCTAAGAGGTGTTGGTTTTGGTCAAACCTTAACTTTGATCGATGGTCGACGTTTACCGATTTACCCCATCGGAATTAGTGGGACAACTAATTTTGTTGATCTGTCATCCATCCCAATGGCATTTGTTGAACGAATTGATGTACTAACTGATGGCGCATCGGCTATTTATGGTAGTGACGCGGTTGCTGGTGTTATCAATATTATAACTCGAAAAGATATCGAAGGCATTTCAACTAGCTTTAGAACATCCACTACTTCTGACGGTGGATACGAAACTCAGCGCTTTAATCTGTTAACTGGGGCGAGAAATGGCGACACTCAGCTAGATGTTATTATTGATTATTGGAATCAAGAAGCGCTTTGGGCACGCGATCGAAATTACGCAGCATCTGACGTTTCTAACCCTCGAGGTAGTTATAGTTTTGGTGGAGCATCATTTCTGAGTTTGGATTCAGACTTAATCATTCAAGACCCTAACTGCGGTACTGAAAATGGTGCATTAAATGGCGAAGGGATTGCGAATGTCGCTCGACCGGTTTATACAGTTGATGATGTTTGGTGCGGATTTGACCGTTCTCAGCACAGACAGTTAATAGCACCGCAAGAACGATTTTCAGTTATGGCGAGGGTGAATTATAAAGTCAATGAAGATGTTTCCTTTTTTAGCCGAGTAGGAATGACCAGTTCAAACACCAAATCTCAAACAGAACCTAATTTTTATGGCGCTGGTCTTTTAACAGGTTTTGGTAGTTTGGTGCCAAATAACGGTGGTCTAGTGCTGGCTGGCGCCGAAAATAATCCCACCACTGGCGGAACTCAAGAAGATGGCGTATTTATTCGCCGTTTAATTGAGTTTGGCCCAAGAGTTAGCGATGTAAAAAATAACTCACTCAATTTTTTGGCGGGCTTAAATGGCGAATTATATGGTGGTCAATATGATTGGGAGTTAGGGGTAGCTTATAACAAAACTCGTTTAGATATAGAGAGTAATAACATTTTGCTCAGTGGCCTGAACGCAGCTGTTGAAAACGGGTTAGATTTGTTTCAACCAATTCCTCAAAATACTGTTGAACAACTTGGTTTTGTTGCTAACAAAAAAGCTGAATCGATTAATAAATTGATCGACTTTTCACTATCTGGTGATTTAGATTTTTCACTTGATGGAGGCCCCATTCAATTTGCCCTGGCGTTTGAACGAGTCAGTGAAAACTATTTTGATCGACCTGATTCTTTTGTTGATAGTGGTGATGCCTTTGATGGCTCAACCTCTGGAGACGGCACTCGAAAGCATCTTGGAGTTGGTGGCGAATTAAGTTTTCCTTTTTCCAAAACATTGGAAATGGATATTGCTTTGCGTTGGGATGATTACCGTGACAAGTCAGCAGTTGGCAATGCATTTAGCCCAAGAGTTGCTTTGGCTTATCAAGTGAATGAAAGTCTACTGACTCGTTTATCATGGGGGAAGAGTTTTAGAGCGCCAGATATGCAAAAGTTATTTGGTGGGTTTACAAGCAGTTTTACAGATATTATCGATCCTGACTCACCGAGCGAACCAGGAGAGGTTATTCAGTCGGTTCAAACTTTTTCGGGCTCCAACATTGATTTGAGCGAAGAAAGAGGTGTTAACTACAACTTAGGTATTTCTTGGTCTGTCAATGATCAACTTAACCTGAACATGGATATTTTTGATATTGCATTGGAAGAAATAGTGGCTGAACCAAGCGCTCAATTTATTGTTAACGCATGTTCAGAGTTTGAATTGTTGTGTGATTTTATTCAAAGAGATTCAACGGGATCTTTGAATGGAGCAGATGCATACATAGTTACTTTTCCTATTAACTTTGCAAAACAGCAAACGCGAGGTATTGATTTAACCGCGGATTATAAGTGGTTTAATTCACTGGGAGATTGGAAAGCGAGCATAGCAACCACTTGGATCCAATCTTTTTATTTTCAAGCGATAGAAGATATCGACAAGGTCGAGAACATCGGACTGGGGCTTTATCCAGAATACAGAACAAATCTAATGTTAGATTGGCAGAGTGAAAATAAAGGCGCGACTGCCAAATTAAATTATATTGATAAAGTTGGTGGTCAGTTTTGTAATCTTTGTGCATCAGAAGATTATATTGACGCGTGGATCACTCTTGATGCCAATTTTAGATATCACTATTCTGAGTTCACGCAACTCAGTATTGGTGTCAATAACCTACTAAACAAAAGGCCTCCAGAAGACCCGACACAAAACAACTGGCCTTGGTATTCTAATGCTGGAAGCTACTACAACCCGCTTGGTAGAGAGCTTTATTTACAAGTTAATATGAATTTCTAATTTTACCCTCATTTTCTACGCTAGATGCTTGCTAAGCCATTGATGCTACTGTAAAATCGCGCCCGTTGTAGCCCATAGTGAATCAAAATTAGGAGATTTAGTATGGTGGTACGGCAATCTTGATATAGCTGAATTAGTGATTGGCTATATTTATCTTATTTATAAATATTTGGAGTATTAAATGTCACTAAGTGCAGAAGCAAAAGCAAAAATTGTTAGCGAATATGGTCAAAGTGAAGGCGATACAGGGTCTCCTGAAGTACAGGTAGCTCTTTTAAGTCATCAAATCAATCACTTACAAGGTCATTTCAAAGAGCACATTCACGACCATCACTCTCGTCGTGGTTTATTAAGAATGGTTGCTCAACGTCGTAAATTGTTAGATTACCTAAAAGGTAAGAATGTGGACAGATACACAGCTCTTATCGGTCAATTAGGTCTACGTCGATAAAAGAGTTTTTAAAAAGGAGCCTAAGGCTCCTTTTTTTGCTTTTGGAGATGGAGACTTTGATCCTCTCCTGAGCTTTCTTTGAACAATTGAGAGAGCTAAAAACTTGTCATCCTAGGTTATTCTATTGAGGTTTTGTTCTGATTAATTATTTAAAATTAGATTATTAGTCACAAATAGAACAGCTAAGACATCAACTGAATAGGCTAGGGTTAACTCAAAACTAGATTTAAACTAATACCAAGTTGTCTAGTATTAAACTAAAAGGAAAATTAATGAATCCTATAAAAAAATCCTTCCAATATGGAAACCGCACAGTCACTTTAGAAACAGGCGAAATTGCTCGTCAATCATCAGGATGCGTTATTATCGACGTAGAAGGTACAACGATTTTAGTATCTACCGTTGGTAAAAAAGAGCAGAAAGAAGGTCAAAATTTCTTTCCATTAACAGTCAACTACCAAGAAAAACGATATGCAGCAGGTAAAATACCTAGCGGCTTTATAAAGCGTGAAAACCGTCCTTCAGATGGCGAAACTTTAACTGCGCGACTAATCGACCGCCCACTTCGTCCACTTTTCCCCAAAGGATTTATGAATGAAGTGCAAATTATCTGTACAGTTATTTCTATCAACCCTCAAGTCGACCCGCAAATGGTTGCTTTAATTGGTGCTTCGGCTTCACTATCAGTTTCTGGATTACCATTTAATGGCCCAGTTGGCGCTGCAAGAGTTGGTTATAAAAATGGTGAGTATCTGCTTAACGCTAGCATAGATGAAATGGCCGAATCTGAATTAGATCTTGCTGTTGCGGGCACAGAAAATGCCGTATTAATGGTTGAATCAGAAGCAAAAGAACTATCTGAGTCAATCATGCTTGGTGCGGTGATGTTTGGTTTTAACGAAATGCAAGTTGTCATCAAAGCTATCAATGAATTTGCCGCAGAAGTCAATACGCCTAAGTGGGACTGGCAAGCTCCAGAAGAAAATACTGCTGTTATTGCTCAAGTTGAAGACGCGGCAAAAGCTGGAATCACAGAAGCTTATGCAATAGCTGATAAAATGGCTCGTCAAGAAAAATTAGCAGAGATAAAAGATGCAACGGTCGCCTCTTTAGTGACGGAAGCTGAAGACTCACCTTCTAAAGATGATGTAAAAGGTGCTTTCTCTAAAACTGAAAAATCAGTGGTTCGTTCAAGAATCATCGCTGGTGAAAATCGTATCGATGGTCGTGAAAATGACATGGTACGAGCGCTTTACATTCGTACTGGTGTATTACCGAGAACTCACGGAAGTGCATTATTTACTCGTGGTGAAACTCAAGCATTAGTAGTTGCTACACTTGGAACAGAGCGAGACGGTCAAATTGTAGATGGTTTGTTTGGCGAGTCAAAAGAAAGCTTTATGCTTCACTATAACTTCCCTCCATATTGTGTGGGTGAAGCTGGTTTTATGGGCGCGCCAAAGCGTCGTGAAATTGGTCACGGAAAACTAGCTAAGCGTGGTATGCAAGCAGTTATTCCAACTCAAGAAGCTTTCCCATATACAATTCGTGTTGTTTCTGAGATCACTGAATCAAATGGTTCAAGTTCTATGGCTTCTGTTTGTGGAACAAGTTTAGCGTTAATGGATGCTGGTGTTCCAACAAAAGCGCCGGTAGCAGGCATCGCGATGGGACTAGTTAAGGAGGGCGACAAATATGTTGTTCTTTCTGATATCTTGGGTGATGAAGATCACTTAGGCGATATGGACTTTAAAGTAGCAGGTACTGATGCAGGTATTACCGCTTTACAAATGGACATAAAAATTGAAGGTATTAACCAAGAGATTATGGAAAAAGCCCTTCACCAAGCTAAAGGTGGTCGACTACACATTCTTAAAACTATGAACGAAGCGATTGCGACACCAAATAGCGATATTTCTCAATTTGCACCAAGAATTACAAGCGTCAAAA